>DASSFT010000575.1:0-3869 GCA_035694045.1 Chitinophagaceae bacterium | reverse complement strand
CATCAATAGCACCAATCAAATTACCTTGTCTTGCTCTTGCCTCGGCACGTATTAGGTATTGCTCTCCTAAGCGCAATACCATAAAATACTCTGTCATGTTGATGGTGCCAGTACCGGCATTAATACTGCTGTTGGGCAAATAAATTTTATACTTATAAGGGAACTTATAAATTGTAGCACCAGCTGTAACTGAGTTTATCCATTTTCCATTGATTGCTCTTTTATCATTGCTTTCAAAACTGTTCAACAAAAAAGGGCTCAATTGAACCGGATTGCCTAATGATCCTGGAGATGGCCCGGATGCCGGGATGATCAGTGTCCTGGCGTCAAAAGTATTAAAACTTGCGTCAGTTGGCTGTATTTGCCAGATGGCTTCCTTGCCGTTTTTTAAAAACACATCGTTTAAAGAGTCTGGCAGGTTAAATAACGCTGTATTGCTAATTACGGCTGTAGATTGCGCCTCTGCGTTTGTCCATTCCCCTGTATATAAATACACTCTGGCCAGTAGTGCCATTGCTGCCCATTTTGTTGGCCGTACCCGTTCAGTGGTATTCACAAGTAGTGTTGGATCTAAAAAGTTATCGCTCAATTGTTCTTTCGCCTCAGTAAGGTCTTTTTTGATCTGGTCGTAAACGCTTTCTTTCGAACTACGTGGAAGCAAAGTATTGATCTCAGGATCAGTTGAAAGAGCAAGCGGTACATCCCCAAACATATTTACCAGGTAGAAATAAAAAAATGCCCGCATAAATTTTGCCTCGCCCAATAATTGTTTCTTCACCAGGGGCAGTAAGGTAGTTGAAGCATTCAAGCCTTCAATCGCTGCATTGCACTTGAACACCGCATTGTATAAAAACGTCCAATGCTCGGAACCCGAAGGTTTTGTTGGATCTGCAGTCAGCGCATTGGTATAATAACCTACATAATTTGGAGTAATTATACCGCCATTCAATTTATATTCATCGACAGCCAAACCGGCAAACAAAAAAATACTTCCGGCAGAAAAACCGCCTTGTATTGGGTTTCTATTAAAACTCGAGTACAATTCGGTGAGTACAGAAATCGCCGAGGCATCATCAGTAAATACAACGTCTCCTGTAATATTGTAATCTGGAGGAGGCACCTCTACAAATTTCTTACATGAGACCTGTAAAGCTGTTGCAATAATCAAACATAATGTCAGGCTATTTTTCCATCTACTGGCAAAAACCTCTTTATTCGTTTTATCAATTGAGTTCATGACTGTGATTTGATTTTAAAAATTCCTAGCACATTTGAATTTGTTTTTATAAGTCCAGGTTTACACCGATAGTCCACGTCTGTAAAGGAGGAAGATTACTGGCACTTTGACTTTCAGGATCCATACCGGCAAATCTTGTAATCGTAGCCAGGTTTTCACCTCGAAAAAAAATAAACCCGTTTTGCATTTTTACTTTTTTCATCCAACGGGTCGGTAATTGCCAACTGAGCGACACATTCTTAAGCCGGATAAAAGAGGCATCATGAGTGTAAATTTTATCACTATAAAATACCTGCCTGAAATAATAAGGACGTGTGCTGTATTTTCCAGTATTGGCGTTGTCGCCTGGTTTCTGCCAATGGTTTAGTATGGTTACGGGTTGATTTGCACCGCCCGCCAAAGCAATATATGATCCAGGACAAAAACCTGAATTTCCGAAGTAGATCTCATTCCGTGTTACTTGATAAACAAACTGGAAAAAAATATCCAATTGCCATCCTTTATAATTGAGTTTGTTCTGCCACCCCCCATAGTATTGTTGTTTAGGGGTAACGAATGCAGTATTATCTGTATTATAGTTTGGCGTCAATGTAGCATTGCCGTTTTTATCTAGTATCATGTAATCCCCCGTAGCAGGATCCACACCGCCATAATGCAACACCTTTTGAACCCCTAATGGCTGATCAATTATAACTCCGTAATTTCCCAAACCATAACTAGTTCGCTCGATGCCCGGAAACTTTGTCAGCTTATTTTTAGGGATGGTCAAATTAAAATCACTTATCCAATTCAGGTTACTTGCCCTTATATTAACTGTGTGGAGTGTAAATTCCAAACTGGTATTGAGAATGGTAGCTGGGAAATTCTTAATAATACTTGGGAAACCGGTAACATCAGGCAATACGTAACTTATTAACTGGTTCGAAGATTGGTTGTGCGCATAGGTAAGGCCTAATACAATCCGGTCCTTTAAAAACCCAAGGTCAAAACCCGCCTGGATTTTTTTTGTTTCTTCCCATGCTAGATAGGGATTGGGTATCCTGACTACTTGTAATCCAGATGTTCCTTGGTAAGTAATAACAGGATTAATTATATTGTAAAGGGTCGTATAAGCATAATCAGCAATCTGGTCATTTCCCGTGGTACCGTAACTCACTCGTAATTTGCCAAAACTAAAAAAACTGGCACGTTGCTGCATCCATTTTTCCTGGCTAAAGATCCAACCCGCTCCAACACTCCAGAAATTATGAAATTTACTTTTATCCCCAAATCGGCTGCTGCCATCCCGGCGGGTGTTCATATTTATGATATACTTTTCATCCCAGGTATAATTGAGGCGACCAAAAACGCCCACATATTTATATTTAGAGGTAGCTGAAAAATCAATCCATTGAGATGGTGCCGAACTTACAGAACGCATGAGTTGATCGCTTGAAAATCCATAGCCGGATACCTGCAGACCTCCTCCACTACTTTTTTGCATACTGGCCCCCAACAACCCATCTACCTTCCCTTTGCCTACATTGCCAGAATACCTGAGCTGCGGCTCGATGATCCAACTACTCATTGTACGCATGCCAAATGAGGCCATTCGCGCCTGGTTTATCCGATCTTCTGGTTGATAAAATTCAAGCCGGTAAGGGGTGTAGATATCGGATTGTAAATTGGTATAACCAATACTGCTGCCAACAGTAAGACCAGGTAGGATATTATAGCTTATATTCAAATTACCCACCAGGCTCCTGGTTGTATTGTTAAAATCGGAATTCTCAAAGTATGCCAGGGGATTCAACCAGGTCGAATTTCCATCTACATTCGGCGCCCAATTTAACGTACCGTTCTCATTGTATAATGGAGGCGCTACCGGTTCCAAGTACACTGCTTTTGAAGTTAGATCTACACCTGGCAAATGGTTTTGATCATACATATAGCTACCAGTGAGTCCTACCATTAATTTTTGATTCGCTGAAGCGGTATTGAGATTAAAATGTAACCCGGCTTTTTTATCATCAAAATCACCAGGAAACACTGTAGTCTGCCTGTTGAAAGTGGTACCAAGGAGGTAATTCATAGTGGCGTTACCACCTGAAATGCTGGCATTAACATTGGTATATTTTGCGGAGCCCCCGATTAGTTCTTTTTGCCAGTTTGTATAGCGGGTAGTATCCCAAATAGTCAGGTCTGGTGCATAGAGATCATTACCCGATGCATTTGGATCAGACGAGGGGATCAGACCGTCATTTTTGAATGCCTCGTACCGCATATCCAGGTATTGCCTGGTATTGAGCATTTCGGCAAACCTGGTTACCTTGCTCCAGCCTTGTTGGAAATTAATATTCAACCTAGTTCTACCGGCTTTCCCTTTTTTGGTAGTGATTAAGATAGCTCCATTGGCAGCCCGGCTTCCGTAAATGGCGGTTGCGTCTGCATCCTTTAATATGTCTATTGATTCTATGTCAGCCGGGTTAATAAAGTTCAGCGGACTTCCTCCCTGCAAAATTTCGTCCATATTATTGAGATATAATGTTTGTGGGAACGGCACGCCGTCTATCACGTAAAAAGGTTCCAACCCGGAAGAGAGGCTATTCCGGCCCTGGATGCGTACAGTTACAGCACCACCGCTTAATCCGTT
>DASSFT010000574.1:0-3508 GCA_035694045.1 Chitinophagaceae bacterium | reverse complement strand
CAACCTGGTAGATCGATTCTTTTCTTTTTAGCATAATACCCTCGCTACCCATCTCCCTGGATTGCGTACGCAGTTCCGTTAATTCCTCCCAGTTGGAAAAACTAATGACCGGCGACAACAACAACGCAGGATGTTTAACTTCTGCTACTATTTTTTCCAGCATCATCCTTCTTTCGGTCAAAAATTTTTCTCTTGCATCATTGCCTTCATATTCCAGGAGATCATAGGCAAAAAATGTTATTGGCGTTTCAAGCAATTGTTTTTTAGTAACATTTTTTCTCCCGATCCTTGTTTGAAGCAAAGCAAACGGGAGAGGCCTGCCGTTTTCACTGGGGATGATCTCTCCATCCAGGACCAGGCCATTAGGCAGATGATCCTTCAGTGAATGGTATTCGGGAAATTTTTCAGTCATCAGTTCTTCACCGCGGCTCCAGACAAATAATTCGTCGTTTCTTTTGATAATTTGTCCTCGTATGCCATCCCATTTCCATTCAGCCTGCCATTCGGCGGGATCACCCAATGTTTGTACATCTTCTTCAATGGCATAGGCGAGGTAGAAGGGGTAAGGCTTCGAAAAATCGGTGGTCACTACATGCTCACTCAACAATTCTGCAAACGAGGTACCTGCGGGATCCCAGTTGCCGCTGATCCGGTGAGCAATTACTGAAGCATCCAACTGAACGCTTTTGGCCAGCGCATTCACCATTGTCTTTTGGGATACACCGATACGGAAATTTCCCGTTATGAGTTTATTAAATACGAATCGCTCCGTTTGTGTCATGCTGTTCCATGATTCAAGGATAAATGTCTTTCGAACCGTCTCATCCTCTTTTTCGATGCGAGTCATCGTTTCCAGGTAATGATGGAGAGGAAACGAAGCATCCGCATTAATTGCTTCGGGTAATAAAAGAGCGATAGTCTCTGCGAGATCACCGACGACATGGTAAGATTCTTCAAATAACCAACCGGGCAATTGGGCCAGTTCATTGCACCAGGTCCATAATTGCGTAGAATTTACAACGCGCTTTGGTCGCCTGCCGCTGAAGATCGCAATCACCCAAACCTTGTCTTTATCACTGGCAGTAGCAAAATAATCCGACAGGGCCTGTAGCTTCTCATTTGTCTTTGTTGACGTGCCTAATGTAGATACTAATTCTGCAAACAGTCGCATGAATTATGATTGATGATTGATTACTTGTTATTAATAGTTAGTAATAAGTAATTATTGTTTTTCTTCGGCAACCGCAGTGCTGTTTTCTTCTTCTTCATTTCCAAATTCTGTCTTCACTTCTGCTGCTTCAATACCGGTTTCATTAAGATACCGTGCCAGTACTGCCTGGAATCCGTGCGTCACAAACACTTTTTCCGCACCGGTCGCCTTTATTACCTCCAGTAAACCTTTCCAATCCGCATGATCGCTAAGGGCAAAACCAGCATCTGCATTTCGCCTGCGCACGTTTCCTCTTACCTGCATCCAACCGCTGCAGATACCGGTGGCATAAGGACTAAATCGTTTGATCCAGGGTGAGGCCTCTGCACCTGGCGGGGCTATGACGATATTTCCAAGAAAAGTTTCTTTGGGTACATCATAGGTCACCCGTTGCACATCGGGTAAAGAGAAACCGCTACGGGTTATCGCCTCATGTGCATTCCAAATGGCACCATGGACGAAAATTGGCAAGCCCGTTTCCGGAAGGCATTGCAATAGACGTTGCGCTTTTCCCAGGCTATACGCGATAAACACAGAAGTTTTGCCAGCTTCCTTATTCCTGCAAACCCAATCCTTGATATTCTGGAAGATCTCCTGTTGCGGTTTCCAATTATAGATCGGCAGGCCAAAGGTTGACTCAGTGATGAAACTGTGGCATTTTACCGGTTCGAATTTTCCACTAATGCCGTCATCTTCGGTTTTATAATCGCCGCTAACAACCCATACCTCGCCATTGTACTCGACACGCACCTGGGAAGATCCAATGATATGACCTGCGGGGTGAAGTGAGACCCTGACACCATTGATCACGATCGTTTCTTCCCATTCCAGTGCCTGGTAATTGTTGTCGCCGAGTCTTAGTTGAAGAAGTGGTTTGCACAACCTGTGACACAAATAAGCCTTTGAACCCGGGTAAGCATGATCGCTATGCGCATGCGTAATGATGGCTTTGTCCACAGGCTTCCATGGATCAATATAAAAATTGCCTGCTTTGCAACATAATCCTTTATCGGTGAATTCAATTAAACCCATGCGTGTTACGATGCTTTAACTGGCTCTACAAATTTAGTTTTCTTCTTACCCGTGATATACTTTTTTATATATCCTGAATTGCAGATCGCGCCTTCTTCAGCTGTATTGTTGAAATAAACATAAGCGGTTTTGGCTTTTGACTGGTTTATCGAGTCGATCACCTTTCTTAAGAATTTTTCTTCGTACGCGGAATAATACAATTTGGGAATACCGTGGAAACGGTAATAGATCGTTCCCGCGGTATCGATCACATCATCGGGCAGACCGGGGTAACTGATGCTGCAAAAAACCGTTTTGTTTTTTCTAAAGGCTGTCAAAACTTTTTTACTCCACCAACTGCTATGGCGGCATTCAATTACATTTAAAAATCCTGTTCTCATGCTTTCCATGATCAGTCCCAGTTTTTCTTCGGAGTAGGGCATTGACGGCGGCAATTGAAAAAGTACAGGCCCCAGTTTTTCTTTCAGCCCTTCCGCGATCGTTCCATAAAAATCATCCAGCAATTGTTTACAGTCAGTAAATTTTTTGTAATGCGTGATCAATCGCGGGGCTTTGACCGAAAACGAAAAATGCCCGGGGCTTTTCTTGTACCAGTTTTCAAGCCCGGCTACCCGCGGAAAGCGATAAAAAGTCGAATTAAGCTCTACTGTATCGAATTGCCGGCTGTAGTGAACAAACCATTTCGACTGGGCCAGGCCTTTTGGATAAAAGAACTCCTTCCATTCCCTGTAATGAAAACCTGAACAACCGATATGCCAGTTCATGCTTTTTCTTTCAAGGCCTGCAAAAGCAAAGCCAACTGGTGCAGATTTTGACAACAATAAACGATAAAATTATATTATGCCGGAAGGTCCTTCTATCGTGATTTTAAAAGAGGAAGTAAAACAATTCAGGAATAAGAAAGTTTTGCTTGTGGGCGGCAATACAAAACTCGATGTAGCTTTTTTAAAAGGAAATACGATAAAGGATTTTAAAAGCTGGGGAAAACATTTCCTCATTTGTTTTGATAAGGTCACTGTTCGCATCCATTTCCTCTTATTTGGCAGCTACAGGATCAATGAAACAAAGCCCACTCCGCCACGGCTGGCCTTTGATTTTTCGAATGGTCAATTAAATTTTTATGCATGCTCGGTATTGCTGATCCGGGATGACCTGGATGAAATATACGACTGGAGCGCTGATGTGATGAGCGATAGTTGGGATCCTAAAGAAGCCAGGGTAAAATTGAAGGCTCAACCCGGAACGCTGGTGTGCGATGCTTTGCTT
>DASSFT010000573.1:0-3503 GCA_035694045.1 Chitinophagaceae bacterium | reverse complement strand
GGATATGGAATGGAAAGTGTGCAGATAGACGGCAACAATTTATTGTCGGTATATGACACGATAAAAGGCGTTAGAGATTATTGCGCACGTTATCAAAAACCTTATCTCGTCGAGTGTATCACTTTTCGAATGCGGGGGCACGAGGAAGCCAGCGGCACCAAATATGTCCCTAAAAAATTGTTCGAGCTATGGGAAATGAAAGATCCTGTTAGAAACTATGAACAGTATCTCCTGTCATCCGGTGTGCTAAAAGCGGAGGACATTGAAAATATTAAGAATGGATATAAAGAAAAAATAGAAAGAGAACTCGAGACCGGTTTTAACACAAGCCCCGTAATTGCTGATACAGAAACCGAATTGGAAGACATTTATGCAAAGCATTCAGTATCCAGCATCCAGCATCCAACATCCAGCATCCATCAAGATCTCCGTCTTATCGATGCCATCAAGCAAGGCCTTCGTCAATCCATGCAGCATCATCCCAATCTCATCCTGATGGGGCAGGATATAGCTGAATATGGCGGCGCATTTAAAATAACCGAAGGATTCGTGGAAGAGTTTGGAAAAGCCAGGGTAAGAAATACGCCTTTGTGCGAGAGCGCAATTGTAGGCGCTGCACTAGGGCTGAGCCTGGAAGGATATAAAAGCATGATGGAAATGCAGTTTGCGGATTTTGTAACGGTGGGATTCAACCAGATCATCAACAACCTGGCAAAGATCCACTACCGCTGGGGACAGAATGCAGATGTAGTGATTCGCATGCCGACGGGTGGTGGAGTAGGTGCCGGTCCTTTCCATTCACAAAGCAATGAGGCATGGTTTGTTCATACGCCTGGGTTGAAAGTAGTGTATCCCGCTACTCCTGCTGATGCAAAAGGATTACTGATCGCAGCGATCAATGATCCCAATCCCGTCATGTATTTTGAGCATAAAGCTTTATATCGTTCCGTTAGCGGACCTGTGCCAGAAGAATATTATGAAATTGAAATTGGGAAGGCGCGTCATGTCCGCGAAGGGGATGAGCTATCGATCATTACTTATGGTAGCGGTGTCCATTGGGCGGAGGACTATGCGGCCGAACATCCTGAAATCTCTATTGATATTCTTGACCTGAGAACACTGTTGCCACTCGATTATATGGCTATCCGAGAATCCGTGCAAAGGACAGGAAGAATAGTATTGCTTCATGAAGACACGTTGACCGGGGGAATTGGTGGAGAGATCGCAGCCTGGATTGCTGAAAACTGTTTTAGCCTGCTAGATGCACCGGTGATGCGCTGTGCCAGCCTGGATACTCCGGTCCCTTTTAGTATCGAATTGGAGAATAATTTCCTGGCCAGGGCGAGACTGGATGAAACCGTTCAAAAATTGCTGTCCTACTAATGTTATTAAAGTGAGTATTTCTCGACAGCTATGGATGGCGTGAAAAAACGGGCGCATGTTGTATTTGCCTTCCTTAGGAAAGCTTAATCATACAAATCTTCTTTTTTCTCCGGCTGATACCTATCTGCGTTCCTGTTTCAAGTATCACCTTATTGTTTTTAATGCCTACCATGTATTTCTTGTTGACCAGGTGAGTGCGATGCACCCGGGCAAACGAATTTTCCGGCAACCTTTCTTCAAACCACCGTAGCACCTTGGCCGCGACGATCGGCATGGGCTGTCCCTTGCAAAAAATTTTGCTGTAGTTGCTGCTGGCCTCTATGCGCACAATTGAATCCACATGGATACACAACGTCCTATTGACCATCGGCAAAAGCAGGGAACTACTACTCAAGGCTAAACTTTCCATTTCTTTGAAATTTATTCTTATGTTTACAAATACTCTTTGGCAAAGCTATTATTGGTGCACAGCGTGCGCAATCACATGAAGTGGTGAAGCAGCTCCCCAAAAAAGGGGTATCGTGTTAACGTCAGGATGAACAGGCACCACATATTGATGTGAGGATGACTAAACCCTATGCCGGCTTGTTTTTCGACCCGTCTTTCAGCCCCTGCGAAATCTTCATCTTAAGAACCAAGAGACAAGAACCAAATAAATCCCAAATTAAAATACCCAACCAGGATCCCCCGATAATTAAGATTTTGAATTTGATTTTGGAGCTTATTTGGATCTTGAGTTTTGTAGTTTGGGATTTTAATAAACAACACCACAAACCAAACTGACATGCCATCACCAAGCGAAAACTTCATTGCACCCATCGGTCAATCCGAAAGAATTATTGTCCTGGATTCCCTTCGCGGCATTGCCGTACTGGGCATCCTGTTGATGAACATTCCCGGATTTGGCCTGGCACATTCTGCCATCTTTGATTACTCATTAAATGAACAAAGTCAGCTGAATTATTTTTTCTGGTATGTATTCGGACCAGGTGTTTTTGAAGGCAGCCAGCGTGCCATTTTCTCCATGCTGTTCGGAGCCGGTACCATTATTTTTGTTTCGCGCCTTGAAAAAAGAACCACTGGCCTGATGCCTGCTGAATTATTCATACGTCGTCAACTCTGGCTACTGCTTTTCGGATTGTTCAACGCCTACGTGTTGCTTTGGTTCTGGGATATTCTCTATCACTATGCGATCTGCGGGATCATACTGTTTGCTTTCAGGAGATTAAGGCCGAAATATTTATTGATTGCCTCGGTTGTATGCCTGTTGCTGATGACCGCAAGGGAAAACCGGGACCTCTATAAACGTAAGAGCACGATCAATAAAGGCGAAGTCGCTGCAGCCATCGATACCGTAAAGACAAAGCTGACAGACAGGCAAAAAGCTGAATTTGCAGCCATGATGGATCTTAAGGACCGGTCAAACCCGGAGGAAAAAAAGAAGAAAATGGAAAAAGAACTCCAGGAGGTTCGTGGGGGTTATGCCGACCTCTATGAAGCGAGAAGCCGTATGGCAGAGGAAGGAGAGACCATGGGCCTGTATTATTTCCTTATCTGGGACGTACTATTGTTCATGTTCATGGGCATGGCCTTTTTTAAACTGGGAATACTGCAAGGTGAGGCAAAGACGAAAGTATACGCCTGGATGGCTGTATTGGGACTGGGAATAGGGTTACCGCTTTCGTACCTGTTTGTCACAAACGATGTAAATCATCATTTCAACTGGTTTGAGATCATTAAAACAAAAAAATTTGAATTTTACGAGCTGCAACGATTTATCCATTCCATTGGTATATTCGGGCTGATAATGTTGTTGTATAAATCCGGGTGGTTCAAATGGCTGTTTGCCCTGATGAGACCGGTTGGTCAAATGGCGTTCACCAACTACCTGATGCAATCATTAATCTGCGGGATTTTTTTCATGGGAATTGGATTTGGCTGGTACGGGCATTTGCAGATATATGAATTGTATTATGTTGTTGCCGCAGTATGGGTAGTCGAAATAATATGGAGTCATATCTGGTTGCGTTATTTTCGTTTTGGACCGTTGGAATGGCTATGGAGAAGTTTGACCTATTGGAAAATACAACCGTTGAGAAAAAATAAATCATCGGAAAATT
>DASSFT010000572.1:0-9749 GCA_035694045.1 Chitinophagaceae bacterium | reverse complement strand
TTAAAGAACATAAACGGAATTACTATCAATCCTACACCTGTTGTAGGGGGAGTAGCGACTGTTCGCTTTACCGCCCCGGCAAATAGTGTAACGAATTTCAAAGTGATTGATATGAATGGCAAAGTTGTGTTACAACAGCAGAATAAAGTATACGAAGGGAATAACAGTATTTCGATTAATAACCTTGATCGTTTGCAGGCTGGTTTTTATTTGCTGCAAATGGCTAATGGCGATGAAACGACGACCATCAAATTTAGTGTCGCCAGATAGTAAACTCGTTCAGCTGATTTATTTATGCTCAAGGTTTGCAGCTGACAAGAGCCCCTTTTCTAAGGGGCTTTTTTATTGGCGGAGGTAGGATAAAAAAACTTAATTTACGAACTCATTGCTCGGAAAATAAGGCGATATGAGTTCAATCGGTGAGAGATTAAAGCATTTCAATCCCCTTCGGAAAATTGTGTATTTCATCGTAGGCCTGGCTTCCTACCCCGGGCTGGCTCTTGTCAACAAATTAGAGATCAGGGGCACTGAGAACCTGAAAAATTTACCATCGAGCAATGTCCTGTTTGTCAGTAACCACCAGACCTATTTCGCCGATGTGATTGCGTTCCTGCATATATTCGGCGCGGTGAAATGGGGCAAAATGAACAAACTGGGAATTCCGTATTATTTGCTCAACCCATTTACCCGGGTCAACTATGTGGCTGCCGAGGAAACAATGAAAGGAAGCTGGATAAGCCGGCTTTTTGCAATGGCCGGGGCATTAACGGTAAAAAGGACCTGGAGGGCCGAAGGAAAGGAAGTGAGGAGAGGGCTGGACCCTTCTGACACACGTAAAATTACACGAGCATTAGGAAAAAATTGGGTGATCACTTTCCCGCAGGGTACCACGAAACCATATGCTCCTGGCCGGAAAGGAACAGCACTGATCATCAAACAAAATAACCCGATTGTCATACCGGTAGTGATCAGTGGCTTCTGGCGAGCGTTCAACAAAAAAGGGCTGAAGTTCAAAAAAAAAGGGATAAAGCTTTCGGTTACGTTTAAAGAACCGTTAGCGATTGACACCAAAGCTGCGCCGGAAGCGATCCTGGAGCAAATAATGGATGCGATCGGTCAAAGCAAAAAATTCATGATGATGGGAAAACACCATTGGGAAAGTGTCGACAAATAGGAAAAAAGATGAAGGCCTTTCCAGTTTTGTAGCAATTCTTTTGTTCTTTTGTTTATATGAAGCAAAAACCCGTTACGATAAAGGAGATCGCGAAAAGGTTGAATGTTTCGGTTTCGACCATTTCAAGGGCTTTGCACGACCATCCGAGCATCGGTCTCGGTATGCGCCAGCAGGTGCAGAAATTAGCACAGGAGCTTAAGTATGAGCCGAACCAGGCGGCTATTTCTTTCAAACAGGGTAAGACATTTACCATCGGTGTTATTCTTCCTAATCTCGGCGAGGAATTTTTTTCGATCGCTATTAACGGAATTGAAGACATTGCTACAAAAAATAAATATACGGTGCTGATCGGGCAGTCACATGATGAAACAGAGCGGGAGAAACTGATCGCTGATACTATGCGAAAGCATCGTATCGACGGATTGATCGTGTCCCTGGCGAAGAACACTATTTCATACGAGCATTTTGACCAGCTTAAGGACCAGGGGACGCCAATTGTTTTTTTTGATCGGGTCCCGGATACGCCGGATTCTTATACCGTGTCTTGCAATCTCAAAAACAGCTCAGTGAAATTAGTCGACTGGCTGGCACAGAAAGGTTTTAACTCAATCGGTTTTATAAAGGGGCCTGATACCCTGATCCCCTCACAGGAAAGACTGGATGGATATTTTGAGGGGTTGAAAAAGAACAATCTCGCGGTTAATCCATCTTTTGTGGTGCAAACCGATCTCAGCCAGAAGAAAACACAGGAGGCGATGCGCCAGTTGTTATCGTTAAAAGAGATACCGAAAGCTGTTATTGCATTCAATGATTATGTAGCACTGGAAGCGATCAAGTCAGCCCGCGACGAAGGCTTAAAAATAAACAAGGATATATTTTTTGTAAGCTATGCCAATCTCCCGGTAACCAATTATCTTGATGAACCACCTATTGCATCGGTGGAACAATTTCCTTACCAACAGGCTGAAAAGGCGACGGATATTTTGTTCCAGTTGATAGACAACAAGGATGGCAAAGATAATATTGAGAGAAAGGTGGTGCTGGAGAGTAAGGTTATTGTCAATAGGGAAATTTGAGGAGGTTGAAAGTTTTAAGTTTTAAGTTGTAAGTTTTAAGTTATTACGATTTTACAGGTAAGAGTGTAGTCTCTGTATTTGACAATGTTCATCATTCATCATTTAACATTCAAAATTCAACATAACTAAACCATCGCCTCTTTATTGTATTTGTTTCTATATAATAATGGCGATATTCCCGTAATTTTCCTGAATACCTCGCGGAAAGCTTTCACATCTGAATATCCTACTTCATACATTACTTCATTGATCGTTTTACGGCTGGTTTCAAATGCTTTTTTGGCAGCTTCTATTTTTACTCTTTGTGAATATTCAACAGGAGTATTTCCAGTCGCCTTGATAAATCGCCTGTCAAAGTTCCGCCTTCCAATTGCAAACCTGGAAGCTAAATGCTCAACCGATATTTTTTCATCCAGTTTACTTTCAATAAACGCCTGCGCTTTTTTTACTAATTCATCACCGTGAGATTTTTGACCCTTGAATACTATAAACGATGACTGGCTATGCCTGTCCATTTCGATCTGGAATACTTTGGAACAAAAAATGGCTGTTTGCCGGTCGTAATATTTCTCAACCAGGTAGAGGATCAGGTTCAGGAACGAATAGGCGCCGCCATTTGTATAAATGCCATTCTCGTCAGTGATCAGCTGATCGGTTTGAAGGTTCACCTTAGGAAACATAAGCCTGAGTTGATCCGCGGCAGCCCAATGTGTGGAGCAGCTTTTTCCGTCCAGCAATCCTGTTGAAGCCAGCAGGTAAGCGCCGGTGCATATACTCGCTATTTCTGCACCCTTCCTGTATTGATCCGCGATCCAGTCGATCAGCACACCGTTGGCCTTTACAGCTTTGATATAATTATGATTCAACGAAGGAATAATTAGAAGATCGGTTTTGGTAATAGCCGAAATGTGGGTCTGCGGCCTGGCGACAAACAACCCGCCATAGAATTCAACTTCTTTCGAGATACCTGCCAATTCAATCTTAAATACTTCTTTTCTGCCAGTTTCTTTACTGTAGGTATTGGCCCTGGTAAATATTTTGTAGGCACCTACTATACTGCTTAAGTTATTCTCTCCGTCCGGGACGATTATAGTCAGATGTTTCATGAAGTTCTTTTGGCAAAGATAAAACTCTGGGCTGTCCAAATCAACCCGTCATAAAGTCCATATCGCACCCTGTCCAGGGAAATTTTAGACGATAATTTCGTCAGCGGTATCACCATAAAAAAACAAAACAAAAAGGAGCAAATAATGACAAAGGAACAAATAGGGGTAATGACAACCCAGGAAGTTGCAGCCCGCTTTAATGAACTTGCCCAGCAAGAAAAATGGTTTGAGATCCAGGACGAACTTTTTGCAGAAAACGTCAGGAGCATTGATCCTCCAAATTCACCTTACCTGGGACGTGCAGAAGGGAAGGCTGGCGTCAGGAAGAAAGGTGAAGACTTTGTGAAACGAATCAAGGCGGTCCATAGAGCTTATACGACTGAACCGCTCGTTGTCGGTAATCATTTTGTAGTAGGAAGAGAGAAGGATATGACGGTGGAACCTCACGGCAGGATACAAATCAACCAGGTAATGCTGTACGAAGTGAAGGATGGCCAGATTATACTGGAGCAATTTTTTTATTAGGCCGGGCAGGGAAACAACAAGTAAACGCCACGGATGCATCGAATTTTAATCCGTGAATCCGTGGCAAAAAAAATCCGTTGAGTCATTTTGTTTCACCTATAACCTTGTTTTATTTCAAAGCCAGCGATTACCAGCCCGAAAATGGAAAGCAGGAGAGCTATTACCAGGGAAGGGGTTGTGGCATGCATGTATAAAAGCGATGCTGCAAAAAGACTGTTAAGGATCAAGATCCTGGGTTGCTTTAAAATAATATTACAATACAACAGTACCGCGTATAGCAGCAGGACGATGGCTGGCAAATACCTGAAAAAATTGTCGAGTGTTTCTCCAAGCCCCCTGTTGAGGAAGGTTTCGTCATTAATATAAGTTATCTGCCAGACGAATAGATACGCATAAAAAAGATAGATCGGTATGCAGAGAAATTTCAGGATTTTACTTGTCATGTTTATTTAAGTTGAATTGGAGAAACAATAATTCCTGTCGATTTAACTGTGACTGAGACAGTTTGGCTTTTATCAAAATCAAAAGCCCCAATATCATCAAAACGTACGGAGTAGGTTAATTGAATCGTGCCACTGTACTGGTATGCTTTTATAGAGTACTGGGAATGTATTGAAGCAGTATTGTGTTGTTGATTACGAACACTGCCCTCACCGGTCGCGCCTGTTTTCATACCTTCCTTCGAACTCTCAACATTTATTCCAAGTTTGGCGGCCTGTTCTGTTGTAAGAGTAAGTTCCTGGTTTGTTGTATTGTTGATAACAACAATACCAATTTGTTTTGCATTCTTGTCAACCTCTATACCATTTAGGGTAACGGTAATTTGATCGGGTATGCCTACTTCATTTTGTTCTCGAAATATGCCTGAGACCTGGGAGATATTAGCACTACCCCCAAGATTTTGTGTCAGCATATTATCCAGCTCATTCTGGGTGGCTGGAGAAACATTTCCTGTTATAGATCTGGAGCCATCGTTAGCGGAGGCTTCATTGGCTGCTTTATCTAATTGTTTCGTGCGTATATCCTGAGCATTCGTTTTAGTGCCTGCTATTTTGGATCCACTTGGTAAAGGCGCCAGGGTGTCATTTGCAGACCTGCCGTCTGCATCAACAAAGCGCAATGGATTATTCAATGCATAATTGTAGGGACTGTGTTCATAGTATTTTTCTGCCAACGGATCAATAACATGCCATCTACCAATCTGCGGATCATACATCCTGGCTCCAAAGTCCAGCCACTCCAATCCCGAGCCATCGGAAAATTCTCGGTCTTGCTTTTCTTTGCCGTTGTATTGATACCTGTTAACTGGGTCTCCAAAGTTCAGGGCCTTTGAACTGATGGCGCTCATGACAAGCCCGAAGGGATAGTAGTGTGTTTCTTCTAGTATCGGCCCTCTTGTATGAAATACCTGTAGGTTGTCAAAGAACACTTTATATTGGCTTTCATTGCTACAGTATATATAAATATAGCCATTTTTTGAAATACTAATTGTCGGTATCGTGGAAAGATCATGGGTTTTATAAGTGCCGTTATTGTCAGTAGCCGCTCCAACCATATCAAAACCGCCACCGGCCCATTTGAACTGCTCATCAAAGACAATCCAGTTGATGGCGGCCCTGGGCCGGTCAGGGGTTTGAGCCGGTTGATTACCTATCAATTCATCTATAGTCACAGGAAAACCAGGTTGCCCAACTATTTGTGTTCCAGTAATGCCTTTTGAAGATACAAGGGAAGATCCTGCGAATGCCGTGATTAAATCAATGACCGGTATGGAATTTACCAGCGATGTATAGCCGCTTGGAGGTTTTTTATGATACGATTTTCCAAATATGTTGATAGCGTCTCCAGCCATAACTTTTAGCACTATGCCCAGCCCTGTTTTGCCTGTCATTGTGTTGCTAGCTGCATTTAGCCGGTACAGCCTGGTACTGGTTGCGGTATAGTCGCTATATGGGTTATTGTTATAGGGGGGATTCCCGTTATTATTTTGATATGCAGGCATACCGGTGGCGTCCGACTGATCAACAACAGCGGAAGGATCGATTGTATAAAACCCGCTTTCTATGGAAATCGCGGAATTCCCGTTATAGTTGATATTTTCAAGTGTGGCGGCCGGATATGCGTCCTGTTTTTGTTCCTCAGTGAGTAGCATCCTGACGTTCCCAAGATGGTCTTTGATCATATAGTCATATGTAAAACCTGTTGGTTGGTTAGGATTGCCCATATTGTTATATAACGTTCTGATCCTGCCTTCATCCTGGGCCACGAATTGCAATTTATCCGAATAGTCGGTTGTATTGGGATTGTTATCAGTTTTACTTTCGTACACCAGGCCGCCAAGATACAGATTCGTGGTAGTCGTGCTGATACTGTTGTTTGCGGCAGAAGGAAGTTCAGTGGTGATTTTCTTCAACCTGTTGCCAACTGCGTCATATATATAAGTTATTACACCCTTTCCTGCAACTGCAACGGAGGAAGGAAGATTAAGGTGATTATAGGTAATATTACTTATCGATTTATTATTGTCCTGGACCAGGTTGCCGTTGGAGTCATAATTGTAATCGATGCCCATCAAATCGGTACCATCCCTGAAATCTCCGAGTTTGGTGTTGGGATCAGTCCATTCGTCGTAAACCTTATCCAGTTTGTTGCTGGCTGGTCGATAGACATAGTGAAGCGCATCGAGATTTACATCTGGACTCAGGTTCTTGATACCATGCTGGACCATACCTAAAATGTTCCCATTGTCATCATACTTAACCCTGTAGTTGTTATCCGCATCAAGACCATGAACACTGAAATTAGCATCCGTCCAGTTCCAATTGCCTCCCGAGACCATATTATTCTGTGAGTAATTGGCTTTACCGAAACGATTGACTGCGTCATATTCAAAATCGTATTTCCTCCGCACCTGGTCACCTTTGCTTTTCCACATGGTGCCAGCTATGTTGCCGTTATATTGGGCCAAATGATAAGACGAAGTAGCCGGCATGGTAGCTGTTTTGTCGTAGGCGAGTTCAAAGGCAAAATACCTGTCAGTATAAAATGCCGCATTGGCATCTCTAAGATAATTTCTGTTCAATCCTAAAAACCAGCCTCGGATATTATAGTCGTAAGTTAGTTCTTCAAGAGGTTGCCTGGGTGCGATGTAGGTGTTTGTAATATCTTTTTTACTTCCGATCGTTTTCTTTTTTAATTGTCCGAGTTTATCATATTCCAAAGTTGAGATCGTTGTAAAACCGCTCATTGCGCCAGTCGATCCATTTATTGCTACCGACGTATTGCTAATTTTCTTTTCAGTCTTTATCAGCCTGCCGAAATCATCATAACTGTATTGGGTCACAACCACGGTAGTCTGTGAATTTGCACCCGCTTTTTCGGTTTTTGTAACTACAATCAATGGAAGTCCTGACCATGAATACTGGGTTGTGGTTATATCCAATCCTCCGCTAATATTGTTTGACTGCGTCTGTATAATCCTCCTTTTTTCATCATAAATATTTACGGTGCTAAATCCTGATGTGGAGCCTAATAATCTTGTCCACGTGCCTGTTACCAATCCCTTTGTACACTGAGATTGTATGCCTGCCTGGGGACAAGGCCATGAGGAATTTGGAGGGAAAAAATGATTGTCGAACGAGGAATTTCTTGAGGCACTTATCAGGTAACCGTAGGTAGCGACCCAATTATAGTTGTCATAGAAGGTCCGGGTTAGCACATCATAAGTTTGTCCGGTTAGATCGGGGTAATCTATGCTGGCAGCCGCCCTGTCTTTGTGATAGATTCTATCCTGGCCATTCTGCCAAACACCTGTAGCAATGGGTCTGTTCCATTCGTCATAAGCGGTATAAATCCATTTTTGAGGACTTCCGGCCCTCATATTTGCATCCTGTAAAAGTACAGGCCTGTCTCTTGCGTCATAGACCATCCAGAGTTCACCTGCTCCTGGATTTTTCTTCATCACCATCCGATTGCGTTCATCGTATTCATAGCGGAAGCATTGCTCATTCAGAAGGGTAGAAGACAGAATCCAGGAAAGGCCAGGCAATATCTTTACTCCTTCGGGCTGTATTACACACCTGAGATTATTCAAGTCGTCATAAATATAGTAAGTGCATAACCACCCTGAATGATTGCTTCCGGTTCCCACATCCGGTGCAGCGGTAAGCTGAACCTTTTTTAAAATAACCCTGTTTTCTTTGTCTTTGAATTCTATAATTTGTTTGTTGTGCTCGTCAATTGCTACGTTTTTATATAACTCATTCGGAGCATAGGAGCCAACCACACTGTAGGTCCCCCATCCGTTTGCGAGATTCTCAACCTTCCATTTCATTACGTCATCAATCGATGTGTTAAACCAGTATTTGATTTCCGTTCCCCGGTTGCTGCCCACCCAGTTGTTTCCTGTAGGCATGTTTTTTTGCACCCGATTTAATGTCGATAGTTCATGGTCTGTTTTGCTATAGAAATAGGTTTCGCCCTGACCTTTTAGTATGCCTTCCGGGTCACTGTAAAAACTGGTTTGTTGCTGAAAGGGATTTAATTTCATGTTACCATCTGAAATGGAATTGTTACCCGAACTCATATTTGCAACGAAAGGAAGGAATCTAAACTGCTCTCTACCCATTTCATCATACACTGCAGGAATCACAAGGTCTGCCAGTGTGCCTGAGACGGTTTCGAGGCTACCTTGTTTGAGTACCGTTTGAACCTGTCTGCCTAATCCATCGAAATAAGAAGTGCTTTGTTTTGCTTCACGCCGTGGTTTCGTCTTAAGTACTGCCGGGTCGCCTTCCGGCATACGGGGTATCCAACTCCGTACATAGTTGATCGAGAATATTCCGGGGTATTCCTTCGGGATAACCTGGCCGAAACTTGTAATAACGAGGCAAAGAGCTGAAAAAAGGGTCAGTTGATTCGGCCAATCACGCCTTGCGGTTGCGGTCTTCATTGGTATATATTGTTTTAAATCAGAGTGAATAAGTTCCGGATATCTGTATAGGCATGGAGCCATAGCTACCATACAGCTTTACCTGGCCTGTAGGAGATATTTGAATCATACCAGAATACCCGGCCGAGTTGTAATATATATTTCTGGTTATCGGGGGAAGGAACAATGGCCCCGACAGCGTGGCGATCTGGATACCAGCTCCGCCACCCGGCTGGCTTTTTTGAATAACCAGGGAGACAGTGACTGAATTTGAACCGGTAAGTTCAAAACTTGAGTAGAGGCTGTTGAACCCGCAACAGGATGCATACGACCAGTAAGGGTAACAGGTAGCGGCGCTGTTTGCGTAGTTTTGCCCGTTGATGTTAATTTCATTATCAGCTTTCTGGTTTGCATCTGCCTGGGTTAAGAATGAGCCGTATTTATTGGAGGGAACTATATACATGGCGCTTCCTACATAACCATAAGGACAATCGGTCCTATTAAAGAGAGCTGATCTTTCCACATTCCGGTAGGGAAATGAAACGGTTTCTTTTAATTTATATTCAAGCTGGGTGATTATTTTATTGTTATTATCACGTGTCCTTGCAAGCCGGCCCATCGCATCGTATTCATAGAAAGTGCTTATGCCATTAGGGTCCTTGATCTGTTTTAATTCCAGATCAGCTTTCGGTTCATACAGGTAGGTGGTCACGAATGCATTGGGTAACTGTATTCGCAATTTGTCAATTTCTCCCAACAGTTGCTGGTCACCAAGGGGAGAATATGTGAGCAACTGTTGATTAATGATGGGCTCTATGGCAGAATAACTGGTACCGGTTACTTTGGCGACAAGGCGCGATTTAAAATAACTCCATATAAAAGCGCTTTTCAAACCGTCAATTCCTTGCGTTTCCAGGATATTTCCATATTCATCATAC
>DASSFT010000571.1:0-2492 GCA_035694045.1 Chitinophagaceae bacterium | reverse complement strand
GACCCAACGTTAGGGGATCAAATGTGCCGGGAAAAAGGCAAATACGTTGCATGATTGTTTTTTACGACCTGGTTGTTTTGCTGCAAAAAATCGCTAGTTATTGACGGCATTTCTGTTTGACAACAAGTAAAGCACAGCCATCCTCACAGCCACCCCGTTCTCCACCTGTTGCAAAATTATAGATTGCTTGCTATCGGCTACATCACTGTCCAGTTCCACTCCCCTGTTGATTGGGCCGGGATGCATGATGATTATTTCTTTGTGCAGCTCATCCAGCAACCGGCGGCTTATTCCATAGCTCAGGTTGTATTCGCGCAGGGAAGAGAACAGTACCTGGTTTTGTCTTTCCAGTTGTATACGCAGCACGTTGGCCACATCACACCATTCCAGTGTTTCTTTCAGGTTATAGTTGACCTGTATCCCCAAAGCTTCGCTGATGTACTTTGGTATAAGCGTTGGAGGGCCACAAACAGTTACATCTGCACCCATTTTTTTTAACAGGTAGATATTACTGAGGGCAACCCGGCTGTGCATGATATCCCCGATGATGGCCACTTTCACATTTTCCAGCTTCCCCGTTTTTTCCCTGATCGAAAAAGCATCGAGCAGGGCCTGGGTCGGATGTTCATTGATGCCATCGCCGGCATTAATAATGGCAGCCGGAATGTGTTTGGCGAGAAAATGGGGAGCTCCGCTGGCACTATGCCGCATTACCACCATATCCACTTTCATGGAGAGGATGTTGTTCACTGTATCCAAAAGCGTCTCACCCTTGGAAACCGAAGAAGATGAAGCGGTAAAATTGATCGTATCGGCCGATAACCTTTTTTCGGCCAACTCAAAAGATATCCTTGTCCGGGTAGAGTTCTCAAAAAACAGGTTGACGATCGTTATATCCCGGAGCGAGGGAACCTTTTTAACGGGTCGCTGTAAAACTTCCTTGAATTGCTCAGCTGTCTGTAAAAAAACCGAGATGTCTTCCCTGGAAAGGTCTCTTATACCGAGAAGATGTTTGGCAGAAAGGCTCATTAAAGGGCGAAGATAATACAAAAGACGATACTGGATACTGGATACCAGATGCTAGATGCTGGATGCAAAGGTGCTAGATGCAGGCTGTAGATGCCAGTAGGTTACATCCAGTATCCAGCGACCAGTATCTAGCATCATAGAATTGTAACCTCCTCCTTCCCATCTTTCTCCTTCCAGTAAACTTTGACTTTTTGGGAAATAATGGAATCGATGGATTTGCCGACATAGTCGGGCTGAATCGGGAATTGACGGCTGAAACGACGGTCTATCAAGACACATAACTCTACTTTTTCAGGTCGGCCAAAATCAAGCAGTGCATCCAGCGCGGCGCGTATGGTACGGCCGGTATACAATACATCGTCGATCAGGACCACTTTTTTTCCTTCGATGGAAAAAGGGATATCGGTTTGATTAGCGACATGCAATTCACGTCGGATATCATCGCGGTAAAAAGTAATGTCCAACTTGCCATACTGTATCTTAACGGAAGGAAATTCTGTTTTTATTTCTGCTACGATCTGGTCGGAAAGAAAGATGCCTCTTGGCTGCAGGCCGATCAATACGGTATTTTCCAGGTCAATATTATTTTCAAGCACCTGGTGCGCCAGCCTTTTAATGGTGATGGTAAGTTGCTGACCGGTAAGAATCGCTTTCAAAAAAAAATTTTGGGTAAAAATAGTGAAGCCCTTTCAAAAGGGCTTCACTTTATTAGGGAATATGTCTGTCTTCTCAATGCTTGAACTGGTAAAACAATCCAAGACCAAATACACGGTTCTGAACCTTCGTTGGTCCCGCGTCATAAATATCCGTGATGCCGAGAGTATACCGGGCGTCGATACCTACACCCGTGCCTGGGAACAGGTAGCTGGCGCCAATTGCCCAGCCGAAATCAACGCCTTTATAATTGTCCTTTATATCAGTTTCCGATTCTCCGCTTTTTTGTTTAGCAGAAAGCAAAAATCCGATCTGAGGACCTGTCTGCAACCGAAACCCGTTTCCGATCATGTATTGAGCCAACACGGGCAAGTTCAGGTAACCAAATTTTACCTTGGAGCCTCCGAATTCTGCACCCTCTCCTGAATAAAACAACTCTGGCTGCACTGCCAGATGAGGGGATACATGTATATGAGCCAGCCCTCCTGCATGAAATGAAGTCACCGAGTTATAGTCTGTGTTGTTATCCGAATGAACACTCGCAACATTTACTCCTCCTTTGAGTCCAAACTGAACTGTTTGGGCAAAAAGGAATCCACTCGCTGTCACACAAACAGCTATCATCAAAATCTTTTTCATTGTTAAGAAAGTTTAGTTAAACCCTAAGGTTTAAAAACCATGCCAAAGGATTTAGATGTGCATGAAATGAATGTAACCAAACAGGATATGCCCTGATAAATGAATGGTTAATACACATTTGTTGGTAGATAACAGACCCGGTACAAGGGAATAATAACCACAATTTCAGG
>DASSFT010000570.1:0-2014 GCA_035694045.1 Chitinophagaceae bacterium | reverse complement strand
TTTGAGCGTAATCCGTAGTTTTCAAAATCAGTCTTCATTCCTGAGTCATGACTGAGCTCCTTTATATTCCAGTAAAAATCCAGGTCAAGGCCAATCCCTCCATAAAAGTGCTTTGAAATTTTCCTGGATAAATTCTGATGCATTCGGAAATACGAATAGTCGATCATATATCCATTCTCAAGCGCTGTATTTGTGCCCAGACCGTATGTAAATGACGGATACTTCAAATAGCGCCACTCGGATTGAAAATTATATTTTCCATTTTTTGACCAGATATTGGTTAGCAATGGCAGGATATATTGTTTGTATTGAGAATAAGTGAAACTGGCAGCGATGGTTGAAATATTCTGGCTGCCATTCGCCCCATTCAAAAAAGCAACGTTGGCACTCAGGATCGCCGCAAACCCGGTTTGCAATGAATAGCCTACGGCAGGTAATACGGAAACATGCACGTGTGATTCTTTTGATGATCCTGTATCTATCCGCGCTGAAGTTTGTTTTCTGAAAATTGATCGGCCAACATCAGCTATATCCCTCTGATGCAGGGAATCGTACGAAAAGAATTTGGGTGTTTTGGAAGTTGGATCGACAGCCTGGGCTCGTGTCAATACTGAAAGAAGTACAGCGGGTACAAGCCAATATATTGTTACAAAAATCTTCAAAGACTCAGATCCTAAGCGTTATTGATGTGAATAGTTCGGTGCAAAAGTAACCCTCCTGTATCGGGTTTCACGAAATCAGAGTTGGTAAAGTTTATTTAAATCAGAAATCGGGATCTTTTTACTCACCACTGACCTCCCGATGGCTATCGGGACACCATTAGTTGCATCCAAGCACCTCACACAATTTGGAATGCAACATTTCGCCGCGAAGATTCCTTGCAATGATCTTCCCCGAAGGATCAATAAGCATGTTGAAGGGTATGCTGTTGACGCGATATAATTGAGCGGCTGCATTGTTCCAGAACTGCAGGTCGCTCACATGGGTCCAGGTAAGATTATCCTTATGGATGGCTCCCAGCCAATTATCTTTTCCCCCGGGTCTGTCAAGAGATACTCCCAAAACCGTGAAATTTTTTTCCTTGAACTGGTTAAAATTTTCAACGACATTGGGATTTTCTGCCCGGCAAGGACCACACCAGCTAGCCCAAAAGTCAACCAGGACATATTTACCATGAAACGATGACAGAGTTACCGGCGTACCTGTAGTATCAGGTTGAGTGAAATCCAAAGCCGTAGTTCCCACAGCTCCCACTTTATTGAATTGAATGTACGAATAAAGATTTTTGCTGATCGTATAAGTCTTCGCAGCAGTGTCCATCGCAGTGTATCTTTTTTCAAGAAGCATCGGATCGTCATACATGTTGGCGGTTACAAAAAGAACAAAGGGAGTTACCGGCGATTTTGGCTTCAGGGCCACAAATTCATCTATTTTGGTTTGAATAACAGCCCTGGTAGAATCATACACTTTCATCAATGCATCATACTGTGGTTTGCCCGCGGCCTTATTGAGGGAAGCCACCGTCGCGTTGAGGGAGCTTATCAGCGGATTAAATATTTCCTGGAACTTCATGAAATCCTGGTGGGAAGCCGAACCGGTGACCTTCAGATGTTGAATATCCGTCTTACTCCCGGTGACTGTCATCTTTTTATTTTCGACGTAAATATATTGCGCCTGCTCGCTGCCAATTGTCAACTTGCATAGCTGGGGTTCCTCAACGGTGCCCTTAAAGAAAAATTTTCCACCCGCGATCTTTACCACACCCATACCGCTGTTATCGTTGGCATTTTCAAGTTTGACCTGGATTCCGTCGGGGAAACCGGTCACGGTACCAATAATGCTGAAACCAGTTTCCTGGGCGAATACATAGAGCGGCATTAAAAATAAAATGAGAAAAATTCTAATCATACTATTTATGTTGATGTCTCTCTTTCAAAATGGCAATTACATCTTCCAACTTATAGCCTTTGGCCTGGAGCAAAATTAAATAATGAAAAAGAAGATCGGAAGCCTC
>DASSFT010000569.1:0-7609 GCA_035694045.1 Chitinophagaceae bacterium | reverse complement strand
GATCCCAACCAGGCTTACTGCAACCTGGCGATGGTGAAAATTAAATTTGATCTTGCTGGTGTCAGGGCCAACGTTCAATCGGCGATAAATGGGGTACCAAAAGATACAGCCGGTTGTGTACCGCTCGATGTTGTATTTACTGACCAGGTACGCAATGCCGTTCAATATGTTTGGAATTTCGGAGACGGGACGGGCGATTTCGGCCCGATGGCTGCAGATACGGGGTATACCAGAACGCATACATTCCAAAATACCGGAACCTACCAGGTGATGCTGATAGCTATAGATCCAGCCAGCTGTAATGTCCGGGATACTTCTTATGTGCATATTCGTGTCGGTGACTTGAAAGCAGACCTGGCAGGCAGTTATGAAAAACTCGATCCATGCGAACAGTTCAATTACCGGTTCCATAATCTTACGCCGAATACGGTAAGGCCGTATACCAATACTTCATTTATCTGGGATTTTGGTGACAATAGTCCCCGTGTAATTGCCGGTAAAAACGATGTTGACCATACTTATCCCGGCCCGGGCACTTACAATGCCAAATTGATCCTGAATGACACTGCTTATTGCAATTATCCCGACTCAATAACTCTGCAGGTAAGAGTTGCCGAGAATGTGGAGGCGAAATTTGAAACACCGCCGATAGGTTGTGCGCCATACGCCGCCGAATTCAACAATGTATCTGTGGGAGGCCTGACATTTCAATGGGATTTTGGAGATCCGGGATCCGGCGGTAACAACACATCAACGGATATTAGCCCAACACATGTTTATAATGTTCCGGGCACCTACCATATTGTAATGATCGCATCGGATCCAAATACATGTAATAAGCTGGACACGACAGATTTTACGATCATCGTGTATGATAAGCCTGTTGCCAATTTCAGCTATACACCTGTAACGCCTATCGAGAATACCCCGGTTACATTCACCAATCTTTCTTCAACCAATTCAGTAAGGTTTAAATGGCTGTTTGGAGATGGAGATTCATTGCTGACCACGTCTACTGCGGATGTGCAGCACCAATACAATGCTACAGGTACTTTCAACGCCTGTCTTGTTGCGTACAATGCAGCGGGTTGTCCGGATGATACCTGCCAACAGGTAAGAACGATCGTGGTGCCGGCATTAGATGTTCCCAATGCCTTTACACCGAATAGCAATGATGTAAACAGCAAAGTTTATGTACGCGGATTTGGCATAGCCAAGATGCGGTTTATCATTTGGAACCGCTGGGGACAGAAAGTGTTTGAAACAGGCAACCGCTTCGAAGGATGGGATGGAAGAGTTAAAGGAGCCGTTCAGCCGATGGATGTATATGCCTTTACGCTCGATGTTGAATTTTTTGACGGAACCAAAGCCACTAGAAAAGGAGATATTACTTTAATACGGTAAATTGCTAATCGTGATGAAGAAAAAAGTAAAACTGATAGCATTGTTGGCGCTTTTTGCCCTGTGTATGGTGGCCCCTGTTTCCGGGCAGGATCTTCATTTTTCCCAGTTTATGAATTCGCCGCTGGCAACAAATCCTGCTAATACTGGGTTTATTCCGGATGGTGACTACCGGTTGGGTGTCAATTACAGGAATCAATGGTCCTCGATCATGTCTGTGCCTTACAAAACAATGAGCGCATTCGGTGATATGCAGATCGTGCAGAATGAGAACGGGTGGCTTGGAGCTGGTGCACTTATACTACACGACGTTGCGGGCAGTGGTAATCTCACCTCCACTAAAATCTATGGTTCGGTAGCTTATCATCAAATGCTGAACCTGGGAAGCCTGTTAAGCCTGGGATTTAATATTGGCTATGCTAACAAGCAGATCAACGTCACCAATCTCAAATTCCCAGATCAATTCGATGGGCACTTTTTTGACAATCATTTGCCGACAAGCGTTCTGCTTGATAACAACAACATCAGCTATCTCGATATCCAGGCAGGATTGAATTATGCTTTTTTCCCTAATGAAAACGCTTATCTCAATGCCGGTTTTTCTACTTTTCATATCAATCGTCCTCGTGAATCTTTCTTTAATGCCCAACAAGGTGTTGATAACAGGATACCAATGCGGCATACTGCATTTGTCAACGGCAGTTTTAAATTGAATGAACAATGGATCATTAATCCCAACACCTATTTTTCCCTGCAGGCTAAATCGCATGAATGGCTGATCGGCGCCAATGCGCATTATAATTTATCGGGAGATGGGGAAAAGGTGTTGATCGGCGGATTGTATTACCGGAATGGCGATGCGTTGATCCCGATGATCGGCATTGGTCTCAGTGCATATACATTCACTTTTACATATGATGCCACAATATCGACGCTTAAGGATTATAATAATACTCGTGGCGCATTCGAATTCTCATTGATCCGCCAGGGAGTTTTCCAGAAATTCAACGGCAACAGGCACGACGGAATCTGTCCTTCTTTTAAATCAGGCTATTGACCACCGGTATTTCCAATTTATTCCGATTTTTGCATCAGGATTGAGACTCCGGATTCAGAAAACTGCAATTTTTTTACAGCGGCAAACTAAATGGTCCGGCAGTGACGTTCATGGTGTAAATACGATTAATCTGGTAAGTATGAAAAAAGCAGTTGTGGTGATGTGTTGTCTTTGCCTGGTAGCTGCATCGGTCAGTGCCCAGGATGAGGAAGAAACCCAAAAAGGATTTAAAAAACAAAATTTATTTACCGGCGGTAGTCTCACCGTATCATTTTTCAATGGCCAAACGGTACTTGGCGCCAACCCAATCTTTGGATATAAGCTGGCGAAATGGGTCGATGCAGGTATCGCTTTTAATTTTCTCTACTCCGGTCAGCGTTATTATTACGAGTACGATGACAAGATCAAGCAAACCGTGTATGGCCCCGGAGTATTTGCCCGTTTATATCCCGTAAGCTTTTTATTCGCACAGGCGCAGTTCGAGCACAATTTTACCTCATTTAAATATTATGCTGCCCCGGGAAGTACTACTTATATGAGCGGGAAAATCAATACCAACGCCAATTCACTGTTATTGGGAGCCGGTTTCGCGCAGGGAAGGGTGGAAGGTTCCAATTCTTTTTATTATATCTGCGTGTTATTCGATGTTTTGAAGAATGTCAATTCGCCGTATGTATATGTTACTACCAATCCCAACAATCCTACACAGCAACACGTAAGCGCGACTCCCATTATCCGGGCCGGTTTTAATATAGCTTTGTTCCAGAACAGGTAAATCTTCAAAAATAACTGATCATATCAGAAGGCTCATTGATGAACCTGAGTCTTTTTTGTGCAGCTTCATACAGAAACTTTTCCTTTTCCATTTGTTGGATATGTGCGATCAGGTGATCATAAAACCCTTTTGAATTAAGCACGAATATCTGCTTGTCATGGATAGAAAGCTGGTTCCATGTTATCATCTCGAACATTTCATCAAGTGTGCCGAATCCGCCCGGGAGAATAATGGCCGCATCGCACAATTCATACATTTTTTTCTTCCGGCTATGCATATCGTCCGCGATAAATAATTCGCTCAGTGCATTATGCTGTCTTTCCCATTCTACGAGGACCTGCGGGATGACACCGATCGCTTTACCACCGAGGCTCATCACGGTGTCAGCGATTGTCCCCATAATACCTACATTACCCCCGCCATAAACCAGCGTGACGTTGTGTGCTACCATTATTCTTCCCAGTTCGATGGCATGCTCTGTGAACAGGGGTGTAGCTCCATATTTAGAGCCGCAAAAAACCGCCAATGAGCGGATAGGGACTGCTTGCATAGATTAGCGGCAAAGGGATATTAAAATTGCCTATCTTCAAAATTCAGTAATCCACACTAAAAGTTTAAAAAGTTCCAAAAGTTTAAAAGGTTTCAGAGGTTAACGTTAACTTAGGCAACTTTTTGAACTTCTTAAACCTCTTAAACTTTTCAAACCTTCAAACTTTCCCATGTCGGCAGGCTTATTATTTTCATTTGTCATAGGATATTTTGTTTTATTGTTAGGCGTAGCCTGGTATACTTCCCGGAACTCTAACAATGATTCTTTTTTTATTGGCAATCGCAATTCTAATTGGATGCTGGTTGCCTTTGGCATGATAGGGACGTCCTTGTCGGGTGTCACCTTCGTAAGTGTGCCCGGGGGTGTAGGCAGGGAGTCATTCGCGTATGCCCAGATTGTGATCGGGTATGTCATCGGCTATATCCTTATTGCATTTGTTTTGCTGCCATTGTATTACCGGCTGCATCTAACATCCATTTATAATTACCTGAGCAAAAGGCTGGGTGTGTATTCGTATAAAACGGGCGCTTCTTTCTTCCTGCTTTCCCGGACACTGGGCGCCACTGCCCGATTATACCTGGTTGTAAAAATCCTCCAGGATGCCATCCTGGCCAGTTTCGGAGTGCCATTCTGGGCTACGACGCTCATTATATTGGCAATGATACTTATTTATACCTACGAGGGAGGTGTGAAAACAATCGTCTTTACCGATACATTACAGACAACCTTCATGCTGACAGGGCTTATAGTTTGCGTTGTTTATATACTGCAAACAATGGATATAAGCTTTGGTACGGCTTTATCCAGCATGAACGAAAAAGGATATTCAAAAATATTTTTCACCGATCCGAATAGCCGGCTATTTTTCCTGAAGCAGATACTGGCAGGCGCCTTCATCACGATTACCATGACGGGAATGGACCAGGAAATGATGCAAAAAGCCATTTCGGTAAGACGTTTAG
The DNA here is from genome assembly GCA_035694045.1 of Chitinophagaceae bacterium. Lineage (GTDB taxonomy): Bacteria > Bacteroidota > Bacteroidia > Chitinophagales > Chitinophagaceae > VBAT01. The sequence goes on along the minus strand of DASSFT010000569.1, from coordinate 2,864 downwards.
GTGATTCGAAAAAAAATATGCTTACGCTTTCAGGAATTATGGTAGTGGTGATCATGTTATTTCTGTTTCTCGGAGGCCTGTTGTATTTATATGCCGCTCAAGAGGGTGTAACAGCTACCGGTGATAAGCTTTTCCCCGAACTGGCGCTGCATCATATGCCTCCCATCGTATCAGTGATCTTTATTATCGCGCTGATCTCCGCGTTGTTTCCCAGTGCTGATGGCGCCATCACGGCGCTTACCTCTTCTTTTTGTATCGATATCCTCGGAATGCAGCGAAGAGATGACTGGACAGAAAAACAGAAGAAATCCATCCGCCAACGGGTACATCTTTCCGTAGCTTTTGTGTTCCTCATTTTTGTGCTGATCTTTTACAAAGTAAATGATCCCAGCATGATCGGTGTTATATTAAAAGTAGCTGCTTACACATATGGACCTTTACTGGGCTTATTTACATTCGGTATAGTAACAAAACGGCAGGTAAACGATAGTTTGGTACCCTTTGTTTGTATAGCCTCTCCAATCCTCTGTTATATACTCGATAAGTTTCAACGAGATTTGTTCGGTTCCTTTGAAATAGGCCTTGAGTTGCTTATCATAAACGGGTTACTTACATTTTTGGGTCTATGGATGATCTCCAGGAAAGGAAACGCAGAGATTACTGCCAACCAGGCGTGAGAGGTACCCATATAGTTTTCTATCTTCGCAAAAAAATTGCGTGGATCTTATCAATCCTTCCGTCCAGGCATATGCAGAACATTTTTCTTCAGAAGAAGAGGGACTGCTGAAAGAAGTAAATGCATGGACACTTAATAATCACAAAGGATATAACATGCTGAGCGGTCATTTGCAGGGTAAGACCCTTGAAATGATCAGTTGTATGCTTAGACCGCGCCGGATACTGGAAATTGGGACTTTTACCGGTTATAGCGCCCTTTGCCTGGCCAGGGGACTGGCTGTAGATGGAGAGCTACATACAATAGAGCTAAGAGACGACGATGCGGCCACTGCCCGGGGTTTTTTTGACAAATCTTCTTATTCCAGTCAGATAATTTTGCATAGGGGAAATGCGTTAACCATTATTCCAGGGCTGGACGAGGACTGGGACCTGGTATTTATCGACGCGGATAAACCGGCTTATATAGAATATTTTAACCTGGTTTTGCCGAAGGTTCGGCAAAACGGTTTTATTTTAGCGGATAATATCTTTTTCCACGGAGAGGCACTGGAAGACAAGCCCGACAATAAGAGTGCGATAGGGATCAAAAAATTCAATGAATATATTAAAGGGAGAAAAGATATCGAAAAGGTCATTTTAACCCTCCGGGACGGGCTTTTTCTTATCCGGAAACTATAATAATTCCATCCATGCAAAACGCAAAAAAACTACTGGCCATCACCTTTCTATTCATGGGACTTGTTTCCCGGGGCCAGGACCAGGCGATCGTTCAGAATTATATAAATACTTACAAGGCCGTCGCCATAGCAGAAATGCAACGTTCGGGTATTCCCGCATCTATTACACTAGCCCAGGGCATCCATGAAACTCTCGCCGGCACCAGTGATCTTGTTATTAAGTCCAACAATCATTTCGGCATTAAATGCAAAGACAGTTGGAAAGGCGAATCTGTTTCGCACGATGATGATGCCAGGGGTGAATGTTTTCGCAAATACAGTTCTTCGGAAGATTCATACCGCGACCATTCCGATTTCCTGGCCGGCAGCCCGCGATATGCTTCGTTGTTCAAGCTCGATCCTTTGAATTATTCGGCCTGGGCCTATGGACTTAAAAAAGCAGGCTATGCTACTAATCCCAAATATCCCGTGATCCTGATCCGGTTGATCGAAGATTACCATTTGCAGGACTATACACTGATAGCAATGGGTAAAAAGCCGGCTGAAGATGGCATTTTTGCAAAAGCAGATGCGAGTACCAATGAAAACAAGATTATCCCAGCTGTCGCAGTAAATGGAGAGCGGGAAAACGGCCCTACAGCTGATGAAGCCGTCGATTCAAAAAAATCCCAGTATCCCGAAGGCGAATTCAAGATCAATGATACCCGCGTGGTCTTCGCGGAAAAAGGCAGTTCATTTCTTTCCATTGCCGATAAGCATAGCATCTCCCTGTCACGATTATTTGACTTCAATGATCTTTCTGAAACCGAAATACTGGCAAAGGATCAACTTATTTATCTTCAACGTAAACGCAAAACCGGTGCAAACGATTTTCATACGGTGAATGCGGGCGAAACATTGTATGACATTGCACAGGAAGAAGGGATAAGGATGGAGTCATTGTTAGAGTATAACCTTTTGGAGAAAAACATGCAGCCGGCAGCAGGGCAACGCTTATATCTAAAAACAAAGGCTTCTGAAAGACCCGCACTGGCTATTGGGAATGCAAATCCCCGGGTACCAGCTTCTTCTTCAGTCGAGGAAAAAAAATTGATTGCCTACAGGGTTCAGCCTAAGGAAACGATCTACGCCATCTCCAAAAAATATAACGTAAAAATTGACGATCTTGTGCTGTGGAACCAATTGACCAGCTATAACCTGAAAACAGGTCAGCAACTGCGAATTTATAAATGAGAAAATATGGCCGCAATCAAAGTGCATGATAAATCTTTCGGAATATATCTTTCCGAAGAAAAGATCTTGCAGAGAGTAAAAGAGATCGCTACAACCATCAGTAAAGATTATGCCGGCCGTCGACCCCTGTTCATTGCGATACTAAACGGGTCATTCATGTTTGCCTCCGACCTGTTCAAACATCTCAGTATCGAAGCCGAACTCTGCTTTATCAAACTTGCTTCTTATAAAGGCCTAAAGTCTTCTGGTAATGTAGTCACATCTATTGGTTTGGAG
>DASSFT010000568.1:0-9386 GCA_035694045.1 Chitinophagaceae bacterium | reverse complement strand
CTCAACCACTAATTGGGCGTCTTTTACACCCTGTTCCATATCGGATATCGCGGTTATATTAATCAAGGCATTCCTTTTTTCCAGGTCTGTTGCCGTGCCTTTGGCGATCTGCCTGTCAAAATTTTTGCTGATGGTGGCAATTGCCTTATCCAACTGTGCCTGGGAAACATCTACAAGTGAGACTTTAAAACCGTGTTGGGCGAATACGTGCGCAATGCCATTGCCCATGGTGCCGGCACCAATGATGGAGATTCCCCCTGTTATTTTCATATTGATTGAAGTTGATTCCAACCCCTAAAGGGGAGTTATCCAGAACCCGTTTAAAGGAAGAATTTTTGACGAAATAATTATTGGCAAATGTAGGAAATACCCCTGTTCATTTTCTAGTGAACACACCTGATCTCTAACATGAACGGCGAATCAATCGCAAAAAAAACCCACTACTAACAAAATTGTTGGGTCTTCAATCTAAGTCCTCCCTTTAGGGAGACAGAGGGTTGTACTATTTATTTTTGAAATCTCCCCGCTTCCACGCCTCGATGAAATCGGCCCAGGCAGCGGGATTGAAAATGTTCATGGGAGGTATCTGTCCGCGGTAAACTGCTTTCTGTGCAATATTTCTGAATTGAAGAGCCGTGGCTTCACCACCATCCGCGGGTGTAGTCTTCATCAGCACCCTTCGCTTGGCCACATCTGTATTTTTTCTTGCAATTTCTATATCATCATCGGGGACTTTTGCATTGACAAAATCGCGCGCAAACTGTTCAGCTGTGGGCCGTGGCCTGATGATAGTGGCAGGAAGATAAACGGTATCCTTTACCATCAGTTGTACCACGCTCCATTGATTTCCTTCCATATCCCTGGGCACTGTGATCGTCTTTGGTTTATAACTTACGTGGGTAAATTCGATCTGGTCACCTTTAAGCACTACGATTGAAAAAACACCCTGGTTATTGGTGATCGTTCCGCGGTTTTGGCCTTTTACTACCACGCTCACCGCTGGAATACCTTCCAGGCTGTCGGCCGTCATGACATAACCATATAACTGAATTACTGAATCACGGGCATTTTCAAACTGGGCTTTAGCAGCTACCGGTAGGATAAAAAATACAATAGCAGTATAGCGTAAGAATTTCTTCATCGGATTCAAAAATAAGTACAAGTTCCCTAAATATGGAAACAAATTAGCTCGTCGAATGTTTACCTTTACCAATGGAAATCTAATTTAACATAAGCTTTTAAAATGACAGAAGAAAAAGTCTTGGAGGCACTTAAAACGGTTCAGGAACCCGACCTCGGGAAGGATATTGTTACCCTGAATATGGTGAAGAATATCGTGATTGAAGGAAATTTTGTTTCATTCACCGTGGTATTGACCACCCCGGCCTGCCCTTTAAAAGACCTGATTAAAAACAATTGCATCAACGCTATAAAGTCGGCAGTAAATAATAATGCGATAGTAACAGTAAATTTTACAGCCGATACCACCAGCAAACGTGTGGATAGCAAAGCTGTATTACCCGGCGTGAAAAACATTATAGCGGTAGTCAGTGGAAAAGGTGGCGTGGGCAAGTCAACAGTGGCGGCCAATTTGGCACTGGCTATTTCACAAAGTGGCGCAAAAGTCGGCTTGATGGATGCAGATATATACGGACCCAGTGTACCGATCATGTTCGGCGTTCGGGGCGAAAGACCCATGATGATGGAAATAGGGGGAAAGGGTATGATTGCTCCCCTTGAGCGTTATGGGATAAAGCTGATAAGCATTGGGTTGCTGGTGGACGAAAAAAGTGCGGTCGTATGGAGGGGGCCGATGGCCAGCAGCGCTATCCGGCAGTTTATTACTGATGTCTATTGGGGCGATCTTGATTACCTGGTAGTAGATATGCCCCCGGGAACCGGGGATATCCATTTGACTTTAATGCAAACAGTGCCGGTCACAGGCGCCGTAATCGTCACCACTCCACAGGATGTTGCTCTCGCCGATGCAAAAAAAGGTATAGCAATGTTTGGGCAGGCGCAAATGAACGTACCGATAATCGGCCTGGTTGAGAATATGAGTTATTTTACGCCGGCAGAGTTACCTTCTAACAAATATTATATCTTCGGAAAAGACGGCGGCAAACGCTTAGCCGATGAGTACGATCTTCCTTTTCTGGGTCAGATACCGTTGGTGCAGGGTATCCGGGAAGGCGGGGATATTGGGGTGCCGGTCATGATGAGTGATGATACTATCACCAAGAAGGCATTTGAAGAATTTGCTGCGCATGTTGTACGCAGCGTTTCCATGAGAAATGCCAATATGAAAAGCGAGGAGATCGCAGAGGTGGTGGAAAGTTAAGTAATGTCCCATTTTGATTCCATCACGACATTTGGTCCGTAGGACTCCGGACTCCCGTTGCGTCGTTGCGCCGTCGCGTGAAATTTATTCTCTTTCACCTAAATACTGTTTATATGAGATTGTTTTCTTTGTTGACCTTTATTTTGTGCCTGTATTTAAGCGAGGCCTCCGCCCAGGTAATTAAAAAATATAAGATAAACCCCGGTGAAAAAATAGTTGAAGTGATCCCGGCCAACGAAACCTACAGCTACTATGAATTTATGCCAGGAAAAGTATACCTGAAGAATAATACGGTTTCGCTGGTACAGCTCAACTATAATTCTGTATTGGGTGAAATGCAATTCATCGACCCGAAAGGGGATACACTTTCTCTGGCCGATGAAAAAATGATCAAAATAATAGTCGTGAATAACGACACTTTTTATTATGATGACGTTTATCTCAGGCTGATCGACAATGAAGGGAAAATAAAACTGGCCAATAACCAGTATTGCGAGATTGTGAACAAAGAGAAGATCGGCGAGTTCGGCCAACCCGGGCGAGGTTCGATAGAAACTTTTACGACGATGTCAAGCAACAGCTCTTTTTCATTAAAGGACCTGGTGGTGAATGAAGTGATCACGATCGCAAAGAAAAGTTATTACTATATCAGCGATGAGTCCAACAATTATAAAGTGGCCAATAAAAAGAACCTGCTTGAAATGTTTCCAAAAAATGAAAAAGAAATAAAAGCCTACCTGAAAGAAAACAAGGTGGACTTTTACAATGAAAAGGATATGAAAAAACTGGTCATATTCCTAAAGAGAATAATTCCTACTATGCCTTTATAACCATGTATAACCTCCCTCAATATAAAGAAGAGGATCCTGAACTGATCAGGCAATTTATCCGCGAGCATCCTTTTGCTTTTTTAACCGGCATCGATGCCGGCCAAAAACCGGTTGCTACACAGGTCCCGGTCTTTATTGATGAAAAAGAGGGAAAAGTTTTTCTTACAGGTCATATCATGAGGAACACGGATCATCACCGGGCTTTCGAACAAAATCCGAATGTGCTTGCTGTATTCACCGGGCCCCACGTATACGTCAGCGCCACCTGGTATGATGATCCACACCAGGCCAGTACCTGGAATTATATGAGCGTGCATGCCCGGGGCACGATTCGCTTTGGCGATGAGCAGGAACTCGTGGCTATTCTCAGGAGACTTAGTTTACATTACGAAAAGAATAATACCACTTCAACAACTATATTCGATAATCTGTCTCCCGAATACACCAGCAGGCTGATGAAAGGTATCGTAGCCTTTGAAATAGAGATTACATCCATGGAACATGTCTTTAAGCTCAGTCAAAACAGGAATGAACGCAGCTATGACAACATCATACAGGAGTTAAAGAAACAGGAAGGTGATGGAAAAATAATTGCTGGGATCATGGAAAAAAGAAAATCAAAAGTTTTCCCTTCTTAGATTGAAAAGGATGCCCCTGTTACAGGGCATCCGGTTGTACACACAAAACATATTATTTAGATCCTTCTTGAAAAAGCAAATCCAAAGCTTATTGAATTGGCATAATTAGGATAACTGTATAGATTAAAAGCATTCTTCGGTTGTTTGTTCTTTTTATTCATGGCAAGATTTAGTGCACTGGTAAGAAGAGTGGCGGTGCCTAAACCGATGTTTACATATGACAGGTTGTTTTGCCTGGAATACGAAACGGACTGGCCTGGCTTTTTTATATTAACTGCCCCGAGGATGATTTGTCCAGTTCCGCTGATCAGCCCGGCAACAGCAAGTCCCTTACCCTGGCCCGACCAGTTTGATAGTTGGATAACGCTAATGGCGATATTGCCGCCCGCAACAACCCCGGATGAGGCGCCATATCCTGTTTTGATATCTGCATTTGTTTTAGTGCCAGGTGGAATATAGTAGTACGAGGGCTGTATCATTGCACATTCTTCTATCGTCAGGCCATATTCGTCGGCCCAGGCATTGATCGCGGGATCATGCATGTCGCTTAAAAACTCATACTGGTGTTTGACATTGATCGCCTCTGCCAGTTCACGACCCCTGGTCTGTTCTACCAGGTAACCTACTGCACAGATATTTCCTTCCGCATCAATGAAACAGGGTCTTCTTTCACCAGGATAGCCCCGGTTTACAGGGAATTGCCCGGCTTCCCAGTATTGATGCAGGAGGTCGAGCACTTGCGTTCGTTTTTCCTGCTGTGACGAGTTCAATTCAGCGCTGGTTGTAGTCCGTAATAGTTGTTCTACATAAGCAAGATGCGTCCGGACACGCAGTTGTTCATTTGTCGTTTCATCAGGGGCGGTGCCAAAAAAAGCGATAAAGCTTTCATCATGCAACAATGGATTTATTTCCTGCAACTTCTGAGCAGAAATTGTTGAAGCCAGCAACAGGCAGCAATATAGAATGAATGATTTCATAACAGGAGGTTTATCGGGCTGACACAGTGTTTTAAAAAAACGTTGCACAAGCCGGAAAAGGAATCAGTAATTTAGCAGCAGGTATAAGTATATTAAGAAATTATAGTGAAAACTTTTTCCTCCGTCCTGTTGCTGTTGCTGATTTTATCTTGCCGGGGTAGCCGTAAGGGGCCTGTAAGCCCGGCCGATAATGCATCTAACAATTCACCAATGAAAGATCTTTTTGACAAACAGGGCCATCGCGGGTGCCGTGGCCTGATGCCGGAAAATACCTGGCCTGCAATGAAATTGGCCCTTGACCTGGGCGTAACCACACTGGAAATGGATGTAGTGTTTACTAAAAATAAAGAGGCAGTCCTTTCGCATGAACCCTGGTTCGGTCACGAAATAACAACCAAACCCGATGGCACTTACATGGGTGAAAGAGAAGAACGGAAGTTCAATATTTACTGGATGACCTATGAGGATGTAAAAACCTTTGATGTCGGTATGAAGCCCCACCCGAGGTTTCCGAACCAGCAAAAGATGAAGGCCGTAAAACCGTTGCTGAAGGATATAATCGACAGTGTAAAGCAATACATGAAGACGAGCAAAAGACCTTTTCCTTACTTTAATATAGAAACAAAATGCCTGCCGATGGGTGACAAAGTGTTTCATCCAGAGCCGGCAGAGTTTGTGGAGCTGTTAATGGCTGTATTAAAGGGAGCAGCCATTGAGGATTACGTGATCATCCAATCATTCGATTTCAGGACACTACAATACCTGCATGAGCACTACCAGGGTATGAAAACAGCTATGCTTATCGAAGATTATGATAAACGGGGTTTAGACGAACAAATAAAGGCGCTGGGATTCAACCCAACGATCTACAGTCCCGCATTTGAACTGGTAGATGAGAGTTTAATAAAGAAATGCCACAAGCAGCAAATCAAAGTGATACCCTGGACGGTTAATGATAAAAAAGAAATTGACCGGTTGAAGAAAATGGGAGTGGATGGGATCATTTCAGATTTCCCTGATTTGTTTAATGAGTAAGACCGAGCCATTCCCCGGCGTTTTTATAAAGTAATTTTTTCTCCGTCTTTTTACCCAGCTTCATTTTTTCGATCAATTTACCGGGATGATGTTCACCCAGCGGGAATGGATAGTCGCTGCCCAGGCAAATGGTATCCTCACCCATTACATCAACCAGGTACTCCAGCGCTTTTTTATCATGCACGAGGCTGTCTATCCAAAACCGGCCGATATAATTCCTGGGATCGGTGTTGTTGTCTATAGCCGTCAGGTCGGGCCGTACATCAAAACCATGTTGAATTCTTCCGATCGTAATCGGGAATGAACCGCCGCCATGGGCAAAAGCGACACGTAGCTTCGGAAAGGTTTCGAAAACGCCACCGAATATCATTGAACAGATCGCCCTCGATGTTTCGGCCGGCATGCCCACCAGCCAGGGCAACCAGTATTTCTCCATTTGCTTTTCACCCATCATATCCCAGGGATGCACAAACAGGGAGCAACCCCATTCTTCAGCAGCTTTATAAAAAGGGAAAAATTCTTTGTCCGATAGGTTCTTGCCGTTGATATTGGAGCCAATCTCCAGCCCCGGCATCTTTAATTCCTTTACACAGCGTTCCATTTCCTTAATGGCCAGGTCAACATCCTGTAACGGAACGGTGCCGAGGCCGATAAACCGTTTTGGGTCCCTGTTTACAGTTTCGGCAATATGATCGTTGAAAAATCTTGAGGTTTCCATCCCATCGGCAGCCCTGGCCCAATAGTTAAACAATACGGGGATGGTTGACAATACCTGGATCGTCACATTCGTTTCATTCATTTCTTTCAATCTTACATCCTGCCTGAAACAATTCTCTTCTATTACCCTGAACAATTTGTCGCCTTTCATCATGCAGGCATTGCAGTTGCGATGTTCCAAATGAATAAACTCGCCATAGCCGAACTTCTGGACCCAGTTGGGTGTGTGCTCAGGCATGATGTGTGTATGAATATCAATTTTCATGTAGAGAGTTTAGGAGCGGGATGCTGGATACTCGATGCTGGATTCTGGATGCTAGATAATCCATAGTTGACACTTGATATTCGGTGCCAGCATCCATCATCTAGCATCAAGCATCGATCCTCTGTTGGCTATCTTTTAACAGGAGGCTCTATTACTGTCCCGCATTTTTTACAGGTTCGCAGCTCTTTGTTTCCCCAGAATTTTTCCATAATAGGAGGAAGTTGTTTGACAATGTCTTTTACAAACACGGATTCTTCATATAATTTGTTCCCGCATTTTTCGCAAAACCACATAAAAGCATCCTTTTCTTCTTCTTCATCTTCCCGCACTTTTTCAATGACAAGTCCCACTGTATTTGGACCACGTTGGGGTGAATGAGGAGTTTGGGGCGGTAGCAGGAACATATCGCCCTCATTAATCGGGATATCCCTGGGTTTGCCATCATCAATAATTTTTAAAACAATATTCCCTTCTACCTGGTAATAGAGTTCCTCGCTTTCGTTGTAGTGATAATCTTTGCGGGCATTGGGTCCACCGACGACCATTACAATAAAATTCTCGGCGTCTTTATAGATACATTGGTTGCCGACCGGCGGTTTTAGCAAATCGCGATGTTCGTCTATCCATTTTTTTAAATTGAAGGGAGCTGTAACGGCCATAAGAAGGTTTTTTTAATTATTTAAATGATTTCAATGCTGGCGGGATCTTTTCAAACCAAATTTCAACTTCGTAGCCATCGGGATCATAGAAAAACACGTAAGGTTCGCCGGGCACAAATTCTCCTTTCTCCCTGATCTTTCCGCCAGCCGCTTCCACCGTTTTAACGATGCTTTCTATAGCCAAAGGTTTGGTTAACCTGAACCCGAAATGGAAATTCGGTTTTGTTCGGGAGGCTTTCTTTTGTTTTTCAAAAACTATGATATCCCTGCTGCCCGGTGTCTGTACCTGGATGAAACCGGGGTAACGATACATTTCTTTTACCCCGAAAACTTTTTGATAAAATACAGATGAACGCCTCACATCTTTTACCGGTAGAGCAATATGTGTAAGTCCGAACGTTTTGATCATAAAGCAAATGATAACCAATAGGTCGTATTGCGAAAATTACAACTTTTTGCCGTAGGTTTGGCGATATGAATCTGTCATTGGAAGGCAAGAGCGCCATGATATGCGGAAGTACCCAGGGGATCGGGTTGGCAATAGCGGAGGAACTGGCCTTGCTTGGAGCTCAGTGTACTTTACTGGCAAGAAATGAGGACCGGCTGAAAGCCGTTGTTCAGCAGCTAAACAAAGACCGGGGCCAACAGCATAGTTACCTGGTGGCTGATTTTACAAAGCCTGATGAAGTAAAAAAGATCATTTCAATATATGTACAGGATAAACCTGTTCATATTTTAATAAACAATACAGGAGGTCCACCCGGTGGACCTGTCATTGAGGCTACCGAACAGGCTTTCGTGGACGCGTTCAACCAGCACCTGGTCTGTAATCATATTTTAACTACCGCCGTGATCCCTTCCATGAAAAAAGCCAACTACGGGCGGGTGATTAATATTATATCGACTTCAGTAAAGATCCCGTTAAAGAACCTGGGTGTATCCAATACGATCCGGGGAGCTGTCGCCTCCTGGGCAAAAACAATGGCCAATGAACTGGGACAATTTAATATTACAGTAAATAATATCCTGCCCGGTTCAGCCAAAACACAGCGGTTAGACTCGATCATTGCCAATAATGCCGCTGCAAAACACAAAACCATTAATGAGATTGAAGAAGAAATGAAAAGGGAAATCCCAATGAAAAGATTTGCTGAACCGGGTGAAGTGGCAGCTGTTGCAGCTTTTCTTGCATCACCGGCGGCTTCTTATGTCAACGGGACAAGCATCCCGGTAGATGGCGGCAGAACAGGATCGATTTGAAGCTCCACCCTGAGCTTGACGAAGGGTGAGCTCGACGGAGGGCAACTGGTTGGAGGCTGAAAGAGTATACAGCGCAATTTTGATAGTATGAATTTATCAGCATATAGCGATATAGAGAATTTTATTAATGGTGAATTCCAGCCGACCCGGTCCGGAAATTATATCGATAATATCAACCCGGCCACACTGGAAGTAATTGGTAAAATTCCCGATAGCAATGAAAAAGATGTAAGCGAAGCTGTTGAGGCGGCCAAAAAAGCGTTTGCTGCCTGGTCGGTAACTCCTGTGGAAAAACGGTTTCAAATTCTAAACCGCATTGCCGGTATCATTGACGAACATTTGAATGAACTGGCATTAGCTGAAACAACCGATAACGGTAAGCCACTTTGGTTAAGTAAAAAGGTCGACATCCCGCGAGCCTCGGCGAATTTCCGGTTCTTCGCAACAGGTATTATGCATTTTTCTTCAGAGAGCCACATGATGGAAGACCGGGCCGTGAATTATAGCTTACGGCAACCTATTGGCATTGTCGGTTGCATTTCGCCCTGGAATCTTCCCTTGTATTTGTTTACCTGGAAAATCGCACCGGCTATTGCAGCCGGGAATTGCGTGATTGCAAAACCTTCAGAGATCACCCCGGTGACGGCCTACCTGCTTTCACATA
>DASSFT010000567.1:0-4141 GCA_035694045.1 Chitinophagaceae bacterium | reverse complement strand
AGTTCCGCTTTATTCGCTCAAAAAGATCAACCTGTCAAAAAGCCCGAACCCCAGATCAGGCAATATTGGTTTGTAATGCTCACAGCCGGTGATAACCGCTCGCAGGATTCCGCCACAGCGCAAAAAATACAGGAAGCACATCTCGCCAATATCGGGCGATTGTACAATGAGGGTAAACTAAAAGTAGCCGGACCGTTTGGAGACGATGGAAAATGGATCGGGCTGTTCATCCTGGATTGCCCTAATCGTGAAGAAGCAGAAAAACTGGTAAAAACAGACCCCGCCGTGGCGGCAGGCCGCCTGGTGTATGAGATCCATCCCTGGTATACGGTGCCCACCGGCAGCTTTGAACCGGGGAAGCCTAAATCACCCTTGTTCTGAGCTACTCAATAATTAATAATTATACTGGGCTACATAGCCCCTCTTATGTTTATTTTTTACCGATCATCCTATTAGGGGGCATTTTTTTCTCTGCAAGCTTACTTTTCATGCAACAAAGCCGCAGTGGCCGCGTACTTAAAATAAAGCCGACCAATTGGAGCTCAGCGCAGTCCTGTTTTATGATGAACTGGTAGCTAAATGCAAACAAGGCGATGTACAGAGTTATGAAACACTGTACAGGCAATATGCCAAAGCCATGTTCAATACCAGCATGCGTATTGTGAACAATACTCCCGATGCAGAAGATGTACTGCAGGAGTCGTTTGCTTCAGCTTTTCAATACCTCGACCGGTTCGATTATTCATCCAGCTTTGGCGCCTGGTTGAAACGGATCGTGGTAAACAATTCCATAAACCTGTTGCGCCGTCGTAAGCTCGCATTCATCGACATTACTGAAAGTCCTGCGAATGAAATAGAAGAAACAGCAACCCAGGATGAAGAAGGTATTGAATTGAAAGTAGAGACTATTAAAAAAGCCCTGGGCCGGCTTCCCAACGGTTATCGCTCGGTCCTTACCCTTCTTCTTTTTGAAGGATATGATTATGAAGAAATCGCTGAAATTTTGAATATATCGGCCACCACCGCGAGAACCCAATACCACCGGGCCAAACAAAAATTATTACAACTTTTAAAAGAAGGACAGTGATGGATGATAAACTAAAAAAATTTATTGAAGACAACCGGGAAGCCTTTGATTCGGCAGATCCCCGCCCTGAACTTTTAAAAAAGCTTAGGCAACAGTTGAGACAGGATCCGCAACCTGTAAAACTTTCCATGTATAAAATTGTGGCCTGGGCTGCCGTTGCGGCCGGTATCATCATTTTTACTGTTGTGCTTTACTATTCGCTTCAGCAAAACAGCCATTCTACCCAAATTCCCGTCGCAAAAACGGAAAGCGGCAACGAAAACTTACCAGTGACCGACCCCGTCTATGCCAAACAGATTGGCTACTACCAGGAACTGATCGGGCTCCAGCAAACACAACTCCGGCAAATAGGCAAAGACCAACCGGAACTCTATGACCAGTTTACCCGCGACATGAATACTCTTGACAGCGCTTATGTCTTATTAAAAACAAAATTGGCCGAAAAGACCAATACAGAGCTCTTACTGGAGACCATGATCCAAAACCTGCAATTGCAAACAGAACTTCTTAACCGCCAACTCCTGATCATTAAAACAATAAAACAAAAAAATAAACCACATGAAAAAAATACTATTTAACCAATTACTCCTGTTAACAGCTGTACTGGCCTCCGTAGCTGCTACCGCCCAGGATGATCATAAAGATGATCACAAGAATGAAAAGGAGCCGAAATTTAAAAAGACCAAGAGCTACAGTAAATCATATAGCCTGGCAGGTAGCGATAAGATCAACCTGGCGAACCAGTTTGGAGAAATGAAGCTGAACACCTGGGATAAAAACGAGATAAAAGTAGATGTAACCATCACCGGAAAATCGGATGTAGAGCAGCGTGCGCAACAGATACTGGATCACATTTCCATTAACGATAGCAAAACGGGAAATACTGTCAGTTTCGAAACAAAATTCAACGACGACAAAAAAGAACAGAATAAAAACGACAAAGAGGAGCACCGCAATGAAGGGATGCAAATCGACTATATGGTATACCTGCCCGCAGGTAATGCCTTGACTGTGCAAAACCAGTTTGGCAAGTTGATCATCCCGGACTATCGGGGTGAAGCCGATATAACCTGCAAGTTCGGCTCATTGACTACTGGCAAGCTCAGCAATCCAAAAGAAGTTGACGTTGAATTCGGGGAAGCAAATATCGGGCGCCTCGATGGAGGAAAACTATCGATCAAATTTTCCGAGGGAACTGTCGAAAAGTTAAGCGGGGATGTAAAAACCAATCTTGAATTCTCACAGGTGAAATTGAATATAGACAATGACCTGAAGAGTCTCGACCTCCAGAATTCTTATTCTACCATTTACCTTGATGTAGACAAAAACCTCTCTGCCGCATATGACATCACCAGTTCCCATGGTGAGTTTACCAATAAAACTTCTTTTGCCATCAAAGAAGAGGGCAAAGATGACGATAACCGGTATGGCCCACGGTTTACACGCAAATACAGCGGTACATCAGGCGGCGGTACATCGAAACTAAAAGTGAATTCCAGTTTTGGGGAGATTACCATTGGTCACGACCTGAAGATGGAAAAAACTGGAAAACGTAAATCAAAGCCGGAAAGAACGACCTAGGTATAGCCAGAATCACTCGTATGCAAAAAAAGGTGGCTCTTTGACGGGTCATCTTTTTTTTTGAGAGATAGAACGCGGATTGATAATGGTCATTATGTTGGCCACAGATCATAATTTATCCCTTCATCATGACAATCCGCGTTCTCACTATACTAGGCGCCCGCATCATTTTAGAAAAGATTGCATCTCCTGCTGATATTCCTTAGCAATTTTTTTTGCTGCTTCCGCAAAATCTTTTTCTCCTGAAGCAAAAATGATTGCCCGGCTGACATTGACCAACAAGCCGCAATCCCCGATCATCGCTTTTTCTGAAATCTCCCTGAGACTCCCGCCCTGGGCACCTACCCCGGGTACCAGGTAAAAATGACCGGGTGTCAACTTCCTTATGTTTATAAACTCATCAGCCTGCGTAGCTCCCACTACAAACATCAGGTTGCTGGTAGTACCCCAGCCTGCTGCTTTCTGCAAAACCGTTTCATATAAATAGTTTGTGTGGTGACTAATGACATGAACTTCGTCTTCAAAATCCTCGATGTTGTTCACCATTTTTTGTAATTCAAAATCCCTCGCTCCTGCATTTGAAGTAAGTCCCAGTACGATTGCCCATTTATCTTTATACTCGAGAAATGGTTTGATGCTGTCCTCTCCCATATAAGGAGCGACCGTTATTGCATCAAAGGGCATGGCTTCAAAAAATGCTTTGGCATACTGGGAAGAGGTGTTACCGATATCACCCCTTTTTGCATCCGCGATCTTAAAATGATCATTGCCGATATAACTCACCGTTTGTTCCATGGCCTCCCAACCTTTTACACCCAATGCCTCATAAAAAGCCGTATTGATCTTGTAAGCAACACAGAGCTCTCTTGTTGCATCAATGATCGCTTTATTAAAAGAAAAAACTGGATCTGCTTCCGTTAACAGGTGCCTGGGAAGTTTAGTTATGTCGGAATCCAAACCGACACAGAGATAGCTTTTCTTTTTCCGGATCTGTTCGACAAGTTGCTGACGGGTCATACTACGAAGATAGAGGTTAGTTGATAAGTTAACAGGTTGAAAAGTTAACAGGTTGAAAAGTTGACAGGTTCGATAAATGAGATGCTTCTGTCGCATAGTGAGGAACCAATTAACTAATTAACTTGTCAACTTATAAACTTGTCAACTTTTCAACAATACTTTCTTCGACCTCTTTACTATCCCATTTTTCCTCGATGCCCTGCATCGCCATTACCTGCTGCATAATGGCTTCCTGCCTGAGCGAATTTTTCAATGCATCCGTATACCTGATCTGTGGGTTGAAGGTGACCTGCGAATAAGCCGGTATCCACTTATCCGGGTATTTTTCATGAAGCTTTGCTTCAATTTTCTTTTGCAATAGAAATTTGGGATCGGCCGTCCTGTCGCGCATCTCCGTAAAATTATTAATGGCCAGGTCGGCAATGGCATCGGCATCGGGCTTCCGCATCTCCTGGT
>DASSFT010000566.1:0-3611 GCA_035694045.1 Chitinophagaceae bacterium | reverse complement strand
CTGTTTTTGGAGGTTTGGAAGTTTTCCCGCACGGTCCTGTTACGATCTTTGGCCGCTACGTTCACGGACTTTCCAGTATGGATGAAAGAACAGGCGAAACACCTACCGGTATAGTTTACAAAAACCAGAACATCCAGGCTGGTTTGAAAGTAAGACTGTTTGGTGGTAAAAAGAAAGAAGGATCTTACCAGGCTACAACTCCCCTTCCGGTCGACACAGATGGTGATGGTATTTTCGATGATGCTGACAGATGTCCTACCACTCCTGGCGTTGCCAAATACAATGGTTGCCCGGTACCTGATAGCGACAATGACGGTATAAATGATGATGAAGATAAATGTCCAAATCAGGCAGGTCTTGCTAAATACCAGGGATGCCCGATACCTGACAGCGACGGTGATGGCGTTAACGATGAAGAAGATAAATGTCCTAACCAGGCAGGTTTAGCTAAATACCAGGGATGCCCCGCTCCTGACAGGGATCATGACGGTATCAATGATGATGAAGACAAATGCCCGGACATTGCAGGTTCTGCAGCCAACAATGGTTGTCCTGATGTACCGGCAGAAGTAAACAAATTGTTCGCTTCAACTGCATCACAGGTAACTTTCAATGCAAACAGCTCAAAACTTTCATCTTCAGCAAGCGCTTCGCTGAGCCAGGTAGCAAAAGCCCTGAAAGAACATCCTGAAGTAAAGATCAAATTGCAGGGACATGCAGACAATTCAGAAAACAATAGCCAGGAAGTAAGTGAAGCACGCGCAGCAGCCGCTAAATCATATCTTGTAAGTAAAGGTATTAGCGAAGACCGTATTACAGTAGAAGGCCAGGGTTCAACTATGCCAATCGCTGACAACGGAACTGCATCCGGAAGAATGAAAAATCGCAGAGTAGAAATAGTAGTGAACTATTAGAAAAAATTTGTGATGTTGAAATCGCCGATGCGGCGAGTGTGAAAACACAAAGAGGAGACTTTTAAGAGAGTCTCCTCTTTGCTTTTGTATAGGCCGTCCCGCCGAAGCCTGGGTGTTCAGTCCGACGAAACAGCAACCGTCCCGCGAACCCGCCTTTGCAAGGCAAAGAAAGCCGTTTGAAATAGATAGCCCTTGCCGAGGCGTCATTGCGAGGCAAAGAAAGCCGTTTGAAATAGATAGCCCTTGCCGAAGCGTCATTGCGAGGCAAAGAAAGCCGTTTGAAATCGATAGCCCTTGCCGAAGCAATCTAAACGTGACGCTTTCGTAGTAAAAGACAAATTAATTTCTCTTGTAAAAATTCAGGTTTATTGATGACACCACCGAAGGACGCTCACTTAATGTATAAAACCCGCTATTGTCATTTTTAAAACAGACCGCCTCACCCTGTGGTTCCTGCTGATAAGCAATGGTAGTCGGTTCTTTCCGCAACATTTCTCCTATCGTCTCATTCCCCGTTTTTTTCCAGTAATACAAAGCAGTATAGGTCTTTATCAATAATTCTCCTGTGGACGACGCGGCCGCGCTTACAGCACCTGTAAAACTCAATGAACCATCGGAAATAGCTGTATTGGTGCCGCTGGTATTTTGCGGGTAAGGCAATTTGAATATCCGTGACAATGCATCCTGTTTTGTTATGATGTAAATATCTTTTGAGCTGTTATCAACCAATATGGCCTCTGCATCATGCGATCCGTCGGGGTACCTAAACTTTATCACATCATAAGATATTACCGAATCGGTTGCTGACGAAGGTTCGGGGAAACGATAAATAGTGTAGTCGGTATGTGTTTTATTGTTATCACCAATATCGGCAACATACAGGTAGTTTACACCAGCTGAAGGCCCATTGGCCAGCGCAATATCTTCCCAATCGCGATTTACAGCAGATTTAATAGTTATCTTTTTCAGCACAAGCCCGGAATCAGACAACAGGGACAGTTCATTGGGGTTGCCACTGTCCTGCTCAACCCACAAATAGCCAGGATTTGCCTTACTGTCGGCAATTCCTGAAGCTTCATCAATGATACCCGGGTTGATCTTTTTGGAAAATGGGTTAACTGCAAATTCGGGCACAGGAGGATCGGTCGTTTTTTTACGACAAGCAAGGGTCGCAGCAAGTACAGTTAGCAGGATGAGGGGATTAATTTTGTTCATGGTTGGAATATAGAACGTTTTTGCTGCAAGAGCAATGCCGTTTCATTGGCTTTGAAGTACTTGGTAGGTTTAAATTGCCACAGATAGACGGATGATTTTATTTTTTCCATTAGCCCCTTAAAAATCGCAAGGGTAGTGAATCCCCCGTAATAATAAGGCCATTGTCCCGCCATTTGGCTGGACGAGAAACCAAAAAGCTACCCTACTTAAATTGTCTCAGGGGTATAATTTCCACTTATTTGCTTATCTTAAGTCTAAAATACTGTTTATGAGAAACAACCTGTTTTTTCTGCTGGCACTGTGCATTCTCATTGTAGCCTGCAATAATGCCAAGCCTGATCTCAAAGCCGAGGAAGCTGCGATCAGGAAAGCGGATTCCACCTGGGCGATCCTTGCAAAAAATGGTACAGATGTCGAGAGAATTATTTCCTATTGGTCAGATGATGCGGTGGTGATAGCCCCGGGTCAGCCTGTCGTAAAAGGTAAAGAAGCCTTGCGAAAAATGGTCGAGGATTCTAAAAGTATTCCCGGTTTCAGCGTAACCTGGAGATCGACCGACATCCAACTTTCACCGGACGGGAAAATGGCCTATTTGTCGGGTCAAAACTTAATGACCATGAACAATTCAGAAGGCACCAGGATAAGCGTACCGGGCAGGGGGTACACCATCTGGAGAAAACAGGCTGACGGAACATGGAAATGTGTTGTGGATATCTGGAATAATCAATAGCAAAAGAGTTTCTTCCAATTGTTCTCCCTGTATTTTCACGGGAAGTGTCTTCCTGCACTAATCCTGCTCAGGTAACAGGATTTTCATGGAATGGTTTGCGTGGATTCTCGGTCAATCTCTTATCCATTTGTTCTGCCATCCACTGAAAATACTCACCCAAAAATGGATCGGAAGTTTTTTCACGTATATCGTAAAACATTGCTTTATATTTCTGCCACGCAGTAACGACAAATGAGCCCAGTGTCTTGTCAACAAGATCAATATTAATGAACCGCTCGGCCAAGAGAAGGCCCAGCGATTCCATTTGCTGTCCAAACTGGAAGATCTTGGCTTGTTCGCTTATTGGCAGAGCCCTTAAACCTTCGAGAGTAGAAGGCAGTTTCTGATTATTGACAAACAACATGAGCTCGGCTGTCTCACGCGTCTGGAAAGTATGCAGGGTTTCCAACGTAAGTCGTTCCCTGCGGTCGCGTGCAACCGCCCGCACCTGCGCAATACCAAATATCAACGCTACGATCAACGACAAAGTAAGCGCCAGGTCGGCAATGATTGAAATTATTTCGCTCATTTGAGTGTAGTTTGTATAAAGATAAGACGTGTTCTGCGAATGGTGTCCCGATGGTCCTGAGCGAAGCGAAGGATCGGGAGGTGAGCGGTGTCCCGATGGCTATCGGGAGGTGAGAGGTGAGTGGTGAGTAGTGAATCTATACATAGCAACCATTCAAATCTTTAAACGGCTTAACCTTTAAACG
>DASSFT010000565.1:0-2645 GCA_035694045.1 Chitinophagaceae bacterium | reverse complement strand
AAGAGAAGATAATGCTCAGTTGAGTCTTGAGTCGAGAGTCCTGAGGCGGGCTGTTCAAAGACCAGCGATTTTCTTCTGACATTTTCCTTCAATAACTGTTCCTGGTAGTCCCAGGCGGTTTTATAGTCTATTATACCCAGGTCGCGGAATTTGACGATTTGTTTATCCATAAATCAATCTGCAAATTTAATGACAAAGCTTCAACCATTACCTTTGGGGTTATGCCGAAAGAAGCACAACAGGACAATTCCAATACCCAGGATAACAACGACGATCTGTATGAAAGGTTCAGCTTTAAAACCGACAAGGGACAGGAGCCTTTACGCATCGATAAATTCCTGATGAACAGGATCGAAGGAGCTACGCGGAACAAACTTCAGCAATCCATTAATGCAGGCATGGTACTGGTCAATGGAAAGGATGTGAGGCCTAATTACAAAGTAAAGGCGCTGGATGAGATCGTGGTGTATTCGGACATGAGCCCGGAAGAAATGGAGATCATCCCGGAGAAAATTCCGCTAAACATCGTCTACGAGGATGATTCACTCATGCTGATCAACAAACCCCCCGGAATGGTGGTACATCCAGGCAGTGGGAATTATTCAGGCACCCTGCTGAATGGCATAGCCTGGCACCTGAAAGAAGTTGATCCTGAGTTTAAAGAAGAGAGCCTGCCTCGCTTTGGGCTGGTTCACAGGATAGATAAAAATACCAGCGGCCTGCTTGTGATCGCCAAAACCGATACCGCCATGCGCCAGCTGGCCAAACAATTTTTTGATCATACGATCCGCCGCCAGTATGTGGCCCTGGTATGGGGCGATCTGCAAACCGAAGAGGGCACCATTGTCGCGCACGTAGGCCGTCACATGCGCTTGCGAAAATTATTTGAGGCTTATCCTGAGGGTGAACATGGCAAAGAAGCGATCACACATTATAAAGTGCTGGAACGATTTGGTTACGTGACATTGGTGGAATGCGTGCTGGAAACCGGCCGCACCCACCAAATAAGAGTGCATATGAAATATATCGGCCATCCATTATTTAACGATGATTTTTATGGTGGCGACAAGATCGTAAAAGGAACCGTTTATGCGAAATACAAGCAGTTTGTTGAAAACTGTTTTACCATCTGCCCGCGCCAGGCCTTGCATGCAAAGACACTTGGTTTTACCCACCCGGAAACTGGAAAAGAAGTTTTTTTTGACACCGAACTGCCGGACGATATGAAACAGGTGATTGAAAAATGGAGAAAGTATACAGTCACTAGTCGTTAGTCGATAGTCCCAGGAAGGAAAGTAGTCTTTGGTCGATTATTGTTGGGCAAAATCGAAAAGTGTGGCGGTAAACACTCCCCTTTCCCTTTTTTTAAAAACCACGTCCCAGTTACCGTTATAGCGAAGCAGTTTAGGTACCAGGTATTCGCCGAATTTCATCAATTGTACTTCCATGCGTACCGAAAAATCATAAACACCGGCACGGTAGCTCATTTCATAGTTGCGAGCCATCACTTCCATCGTTTTCGCATTGAACCATGTGATCATGTTATCAATGACGATCCGGTCCTTGTCTGCGTCTGACAGGTTTTCCTTTGCTTTTATAGAAAAAACATAACAGGATTGCCCATCATAGTCCTGCTGGTCGATGGAAAAATCATACAACTCCGCCACGTCCGGGTCAAAAATGTTTATTTTATTACCAATAAAAGGAATGCCCGGGATTTTCTTACCGGGATTGAAGAACAGCATCTTCAGTTGCTCTTTATTCTTGGCAATGCCTTTTTTGTCTTTCGCGTCGAACTGTATTCCTTTCACAATATTTGTCTCACCGCATACTTTACCGTTGGTAAAAAACAAACCCGCATACAATTCGGCAGTATAATAATTGTAGTTATGGTGTTCGTCATAGAAATCGCCCTCGGTGGTTTCGTTGAGCACTTCCATGGTACGGCATCCATTGGCCCGGTGCTGTCTTGTTTTACTTTGGAGGCTGGCTTTCTGTTTTCCTTTTTTATCCAGCAGGCGGATATCGTTTAGCGAAGTAAAGTTCAGGACGTGGAGATTGCGGAAGGCTTTGTAGAAAGTAGTGTCATTTTTAACCCGTTCAACAAATTTCGGCACATTAATATCATTCCGGACAATTACTTCCGAAAGGCTGATCATTTTCGCCAGGCGTTCATTATCCAACGAATCTTCCTGGGCATGGCAAAAAGAAGGAATAAAAAAAGAAGAAATAAAAATTAAAGTCCCTATATAAAATTTTGGACAAAAAAAATGGTCATTGTAGGGAGATTGCTTTGGCCTCAATTCTTCGAGATAGGAACCGATTAGCCTTTTTCCAATGGTCGTATCTAATGGCTGTTCATTGGTGTGGCGTATATTCATTTACTCTCTAAAGTTTTTTTTAGTGCCAGGCCTTTGGGGGTCAGTCTGTAGCGTTGTCTTGAACTAGTCGGTTTCCGGGGAATTGTCATTTCTACAAATCCTTCTGTTAATGCAGGCTGAAGATAATTATCCATAAAGCTATCCCTGTGTTTTAATTCCAATGCTTCCTGGATCTGGGTTCGCTTCATTTCACCCTCTAAGACTAACACGACGCGATCAACGGCCCGACTTGCCCGGTACTTGCCCGGTACTTGCCCGGTAGTT
>DASSFT010000564.1:0-7137 GCA_035694045.1 Chitinophagaceae bacterium | reverse complement strand
TCCCTCATCCATTCATAATTAATTTACTTTAAAAATTCTTCATGTCCATAACTGATGATCCGGGTAATTTTCCACGCTCCATTTTTTTTCTGCCAGACCTGGACAAATTTGGCCTCGCTACTTAACTTCTCCTCTTGCGCTTTTTCAGTGGCATAAAACCGATGTGTGCCGGTTTCTACAGCCCCATAATCTTTAATTGGATAAACTTCTAAACTACCTCTTACGAGTTCTCTTCTTACTCTCCGTTCGCTTTCAAACGTCCTTTTGAAAGCGTCTACATTTTGATTATAATTGGTCACACCGCCTAAATCATGATAAAACTCAAGATCGTCATCAAGTAATTCCTTCAATTTCTCCAGGTTATGAGTATTAAATGCATTGAAAAAGACGCTATCCAAATAGGCGATGCTGTCATATAATTCTCTGGATACGGGAGAATAGCCTTTTGCTTTCAGGTCCAATTTGTTTTTTGATGTTGAACAAGCAGAATTCAATACTGTCGTTACCAGCAAAAGAAATGTAAGTGTTTTTAAAAGTTTCATGCGTTTGGGATATTATTTTTGAAAAATCGGAGCGTCAATACTTGCGGTCAACCGGGTACAATCAAAAATACGAAACATTGATTTTCCCAGTTTTACCTGTAAATAACCTTTTGAGTTGATTGTTGTCGCTAATTGCGTGCTTGATGTGCATTCTCTAAATCACTATTCCGAAATAAATCATCGTTAGGGCTGTGGTGTCAAAAATTGCATGCGAAATAATAGGATACCATAAATTTCCCTTGTAGCGCCATAGAAGAAATGTCCAAAACAAACCTCCGAGAGCAGAAGGAATGATACCAAAAATCCCTTGTTGCCAATGATATAAACCGAACAAAATACTTGTCAAAAGCCCGGCGAGCCAAAATGAATGTCGTGATTTGACAAACCACTCACGAATTGTTGTCTGAATAAATCCACGAAAAACTATTTCCTCGTAAAAACCACCTATTAACCAGGCTGCAATAAGTGTGATAATTAAGTTCGACAATTTGTTCCTGATAAAATCATATTCCGTATACGGCTCTACGGCAAAAAAATGAGTTATGAATGGATGATAAACCCATTTATTGAAGGCGATCCAAAGTAAAGCCAACAAGATGCCAACAACAAAAGTATGGGCAGTTAAACCGTTTCGTTTTAGTCCGAGGTCTTGAAGCGTCCTTTTTTGGCTTCTTAAATAAAGAATAATGACTGCTAAGCAAACAACGGCGTAGGAATAAAACGGAAGCGGAACAAAATGAGGAAATAAGACAAGGAATACTATGATAAAAGCTTTTAGTATGTTTTGCCGGAAGTTCTTAGTATTCATGAAGGCATTTTACAATTATAGCGAACTCCTATATTGCCGAATGTACGAAACTTGGATTTCTTCGATTCGAATTCAGGTGTTTGCTCCACTTCTTCCTTCATTCTTGCGTAGTTTGTCGCTCTATTTACCCATTCCACATTCTTTTCCCACATTAGTTCTTTTGGGATTTTTTTTATACAAAACTTTTTGAAATCCCCGCAAGCGCCGCTGTTCACCAGTTCAATTGATTTGATTACATCCATTTTTTTCTACAAAGCGAAGTATTTGCCACTTAGAAATACAAAACGAGATAGATATTGATAATGCGTTTTGTTTCAACAGTCAACCCAGTTATGCGCTTGAATGATTCAACGCGGCACGCCAATTGACTAACGTTGATTGTTCGCGTGCATTGTAATTGAAAACTTGGCGCAAACAAATTTTATAAACCCTACGAAAACGCCCTATTGTATGAACCCTACGAAAACCCGCAACTCAAGGTTGCTATGCATCTTGATATTAGGTGTAGTCTTAATCACCAGTTGCAGAAAAGACATCTTGTCAACAAATTCCAATCCGACAAATTCAGAATCTCAAGCCGTTACTAGTAGCGATAATTCAAACAGTGTTTCAGCACAGGCTGCTGCGGCATATGAGGGTTTTGGCGCTAATGCTGTTGGTGGATCAAACAGCCCGACAGTGTATCACGTAACAAATTTGAATTCATCGGGTGCCGGTTCCCTCTCAAATGGTATTGGCTCCAACCGGACCATTGTTTTTGACGTATCAGGAACAATTACAGGAAGATTTGATCTAATAAACATTTCTTACCTGACGATCGATGGTACAGGTCAGGACATCACTATTGATAATAACAACAATGGTGATGGTATCAGCTTTGATGGAGCTAACACTCACCACTGTATTTTAAAAAATATACACGTTACCAACGCAGGAGGCGACGGTATCAATGTCGTTAGCGGCGCACACGATATTATGATAACGAATTGTACATCTTACGGAAATAATGATGGAAATATCGACGTTGCCGGGGACAATAGTGGTATTACAAAAAATGTGACCATTCAGTGGTGTATCATTGGTGGTGGAAAGGCCAACAGTTCTTCCTACTCCGGCTCAACATTAATAACGGGTCAGAGTGTTTCAATGCATCATAATCTAATTGTGCCGGCGACAGTTGGCGGGGTAGGAGAAAGATGCCCATTGGTTCATTGTAATTATTCCCCGGTTGGCAGTCCGAACGCTGATATACGAAATAATCTCATTTGGAAATTTGGCCGTGACAACGGAACAGGAAGTGGTTTTGGTATCGACGTGGCATATGGTGCTGCCGGCAACGCCGTAAACAACTACGTGTATACCTCGGTAACTTCCAGTGCAGATAATGGCGTAACAAGTAGCGCTTACGGAGAGCCAACAGGTTCGCTGTACGCCACAGGCAACGTATCCGGCAATAGTAATGTCAATGCAAACAGTCAAAGCAATCATGCTGAGTATACCATTCCTTCACAATTTGCCGTAGCTACCCAGGATGCATGTACAGCCGCCTCACTGGTGTTGAGAAACGCAGGGCCTTCGCCACGTAATGCAACCGACCAGCACTATGTAGACGGTGTTTCAATGACAGGTTGCAGTTCTACACCTCCGCCGAATCAAAATCCAACAGCGAATGCGGGAGCAGACGTGACAACCACATCTACTTCAGTTACTCTTAGTGGTAGCGGATCGGATCCCGATGGCTCTATTGTTTCTTATGCCTGGAGCAAGGTTTCCGGATCAGGGGGAACGATCACATCGTCCAACTCAGCGTCGACTACCGTTACTGGTTTGTCGGCAGGTACATATACATTCAAGCTTACTGTCACCGATGATAAAGGTGCAACAGCTTCAGATAATGTTGACATTACCGTGAATGGTTCAACGCCGCCGCCCAACCAATCGCCAACAGCGAATGCGGGTGCAGACGTGACGACTACATCTACTTCAGTTACCCTTAACGGTAGCGGATCAGATCCAGATGGCTCCATTGTTTCTTATGCATGGAGTAAGATTTCCGGATCTGGGGGAACAATTACTTCACCCAACTCCGCATCAACTACCATTACGGGTTTGTCGGTGGGCACGTACACATTCATGCTTACTGTTACGGATGATAAAGGTGCCACAGCTTCAGATAATGTTACTATTACGGTAAATAGTACACCACCACCGCCCAACCAGCCCCCAACTGCCAACGCGGGTCCTGATCAGACAATCACTTTACCAACTTTGTCAGCTACGCTGACAGGCAGCGGATCTGATCCCGATGGTAGCATTGTATCATATTCCTGGAGCAAAGTTTCAGGGATAGGTGGAATTATTACATCACCAAACACTGCTTCGACAACTGTTACCGGTTTGGTTGTGGGCACATACATATTCAGACTGACGGTTACTGATAATACAGGTGCAACAGCTACAGATGACGTAACGATCACGGTAAAGAACGTTTTATAGAACGACAGAATAAGATCCGGCCCGAAGAAAAAAGCGGAGAAGCAGAGCGAAGAGCGATGTTTTCTCCGCTTCTTCATTTTATTCAGCAGAAGATAAATATTTTATGGAGGAGGGGAAACATCAACAATGGCGTAAAAGAACCAAGAAACAAGGACCAAAGAAATTTAAAAGATTTAAATTAAAGACTATGGTGGGGGATTTTTGTTTTGTTCTATCAGCTGCAGGTATATTAATTACTGCGCAGTATCTAATGATGCCCGAAGAACAACAAATAGCCGTCGGCGTCCTTGACTTCAAATCCACGCGAACCATCATCACCGTCCTGGAGTGGTTGAAAAAACTCAACATTGCGTGATGAGAATTCTGCCGCCAGCGCATCAGGATCCGGGACTCGAAGATAGGCGTCCCAGCGGGCAATGCCTTTCTTGATATCCCGTGTATAGTTCGGAACGGGGTCGACACCAATGTCCTTCAGAAAGATCATCGCGCCACCCCGCCCGACAATGCCGAAAAAAATGTCATCCTCACTGGGCCCTTGGTAGATGATGTCGAACCCGAGATGGTCGCGATAAAACGCCAGTGCGGTGGGGACATTCCTTACGATGAAGAATGGTGCAATACCGGAAATTTCTGGTTTAGTCATATGAGATTGCCGTTTTTCCAACCTGGGGCAGAAAACCCAGGCTGTACGCTGCATTGTTCCTAATAGTTAAAATATATTTTTACTTTAAAGGAGCACTCCATAACTAATATAGCCGCCTGGAACAAAGTCGCTCTTGATCAGGTTTGAGGAAAATCCGACTCTGAATAATGTTTTCCTGCCATAAACGCGATAACCAAGATTAAGGCCTGGAAATAAAGTCTTGATTGAATAATTGGGATAAACGAATGATAATCCTTTTTGATCGTCGCTTACTTCATCTATAAGCAAGTATTGTAAGTCGGCTCCAATTTCGAGGAAATGGCTTTTTTTACCGGCAAGATAATAGACTCCTCCACCAAATGTTTTTGCGTTTAAGTACCGGCCAAAATTGGAACCTACGCTTGAGTGAAACCCGAAATCCTTTTCTGCAAATTTGTAATCAAAGTTCAGATTATAAATAAGACCAGTTTTGCCCAGTTCAAAGGACAACGCAATCTTTGGCTTGTCACTCGCTTGAGAATTGCAAAGAGTAACGCAAAAGAAAGTGATGAAGATTGTAATTGCGAAGGGCTTCATAAAACCAGCTCACAACATTAGTGTTCGTGTCTTAAACGAAGCTACAACTTTTTTTAATCTATGATTTTTACTATTTCTCTATTTCGATTTTCCCGGTTTTCATTTTCTGAACCACCTTTTCACCCTCTTCTGTAATACCCATTATTTCCGTCAAAACACCTATGTCTTTAGTGGTATCGAAAAAAATAATAATGGCAATCGGCGTATTGAAGGTTGAGATTACAGGATAACCTTTTTCTGTCAACTCAGAAGTTACTTTTTCAAGATCCCGAACGGGTACACTAAATGCAATATGTTGTACACCTCCCGCTGGATTTTTGTCAAGATAATCCTGGAAAATGCTGCGTCCTGACACGGGCTGAATCAGTTCAACAAATGTTTCGCCTGTGTAAGCTAAGGAAACAAGATTTTCAGCATCACATTGTTCTCCATAATATGTCGCTTCATACTCATTCAAACGACTGATACTGGTTTTGCTAAAGCTATCCAGACCTATCGCTTCTTTAAAAAATCTTTCAGCAGCTTTAATATCTTTTACCACCCAGGCAATCTGTGTGAATTGTAAATCAACAGAGGTTTTCGTCCCGATTGAATCCATAAAATTGGTTTTTTGACGAAATTTACGTCACCATTTTGAAAGTTGAGTAAAGCAAGTACCAGGAATTAAAAACCTATTAGATCTGCTGTTTGAGGGTATTCATCTATTGGTTTACTTGTAGAATATTCAAGTTCTTATCGAAAAACTTCGATTCATCCCAGGATAACGTGCGAGCTTCTTCCGATCTCCACTTATTTGATATATTTTCCCAGGGAATCAGGATTTTGTCCCTTAACGCTTATCCAAACCCCTGGGAAAATGAAGTCGTTTTTACTTTTCCTTTTATACTTGTGTCCATTTTTGCAGGCAAGAACCCAGGATTTACCGGGGCCTTCCCCCAATTTGCAGACCTGCCCGGCTGGCAGTTATGTAATTGCAATGGACAATACACTCCAGCTTAATAATGCGGGCGATTTTAATCTTAAAGCCTATGGTCTTATTGTCTATCTATTGAGTCATAATGTTAAGGTGAAATGGATTATTAAAGCCGGCAAACTGAAAGACGGTATTGATTTTACCGCGAATGCCGAGCAACTAATGCCCACTTTCTCAGTAGCCGCTATAAGAAATTTTAAAGCCGGACCTTTCCTTATATCTGCAGCTGATACAACTGGAGTGAGCGTCGTTATCAACAGCTTTTACACGGCTAGCGGTTTAACAGGAAACAATCGGCCTAAAATTTACAGACTAGTGGCATCCGTTGTTGCCGATATAAGATATGATCTTACCGGTTTTGTTCCGAAAGCCGGAATCTTAACGGACGGAGGAAATCAGAATATACATTTGAATTACATGAGCAACTGCGCGATCCCGACAGCTAATTACACAACGTCCTCAGGTGCCGATCTGTTGATCCGCTGTTTTACTTTTGCCAGCGAACCTCATAGCGATAACCCGGTTAACCTTGGCACTATAAAAGGTTTTGTACATTATGGCGGTAATTTTTTAGCTGAGTGCGCGGCCATCGAGACATATGAAAATAATTCTATCGGCCATTTACAAACTACCAACGGAATACAGGTCGTAAATTCCGGTGTCAGCCCGGCATCGGTTATTTTCCCCAATGCTGATCTTTCTTATTCCCAGTTCGAGGGGATATTCGATATAAAATACGGTGGGAGTGTAACAAACTGGACACTTGCTGCCGGAAGCAACTATATCAATAACGAACACAACCATGCTTCCGGTGGTACGATCGCTACTCAAAGCCCTGTGGGAGCAAGTGTATCAAAACTAAATGCGATAGGTCAAAAAGGGGGGCTCGTGTTTTATCTCGGCAATCATAATTTTTCTTCGGTCACCGCAATAGAATCTATTAATGGCATAAGAATGTATATGAATGCATTCCTGACTCCTGTTGCAATTAACACTAATTGCAGCACAGGAGACGTGCAGAATCCTCTTGAAGTAAAATTAATTAGCTTCCAGGGCAATATTAGATACGACAAAATAAATCTTGAATGGATTGTTGCTG
>DASSFT010000563.1:0-4802 GCA_035694045.1 Chitinophagaceae bacterium | reverse complement strand
ATACCCACCAGCGCCCCTCGAATAAGATTTGATAAAATTGAGGTTAACGATAAATGACCGGTGAACCCTGACAAACGGAGCTTCCAGTACATCGTCAAAATGTTTCAGGAATTTACAGATCAACTTAAACGAACCGTCCGTTAGATAAACCTCCGTAAAATTCCCTTTCGCCTGTAGTTTGGTGATGCTTGCCGTTTTTATAACATCAAATCCCTGCAAAGTCGGTAAAATGATCTGTTGTTGCTCGGGCTTCAGTTTTAGATTCTGTAAAAGAATACGTGTCCGGTTAAACTCTTCAACTTTAAGAATCGATACCTGTACTTTGTTCACCGCTGTTACCAGCTCCGCGATATCGATAGGTTTCAACAAGTAGTACGCAGCGCTCCGGTTCAGTGCTTTCAAAGCGTATTCGGCATAAGCAGTCACAAATATCGTTTCAAAACGTTGTTGCCCGCAAGCTTCTAAAATATCAAACGCATTTCCAAAAGGCATTTCAACGTCCAGGAAGACCAGTTCGGGCTGCAGCGATTGTATCATCGGCACTGCATCTTTAATATGCTCTGCCTGTCCCACCACCTCCACTACGGGGCAATATTTTTTCAGGTAGCCTTCCAGTACATTCCGGGCTATGCGTTCATCATCAACAATAACAGTTTTGATCTTCATGCTTTGAAATCTTTTAAAACAGGAACTATTATTTTCACGCGTACTCCAACTGCAGGAGCAGCTTTGTCTTCCACCAGGCAAATGATATTTTGATGATATACCTCGTTCAGGATACTGATCCGTTCCATGGTATTGGTAATTCCCCTACCTGAATGCTTTTTTTGGTTTTCAGTCTTATGGCTTTTGCTGGCCGCGATCCCGATGCCGTTATCCTCAATAATTATTTCGACGCCTTCGCCTGACCTTGTGAAACTTAGTTTTAAAAACCCCTTCTCATCGATGTACCGCAACCCATGCCAGATAGCATTTTCCAGGTGAGGCTGGACCAGCATGGCCGGTATGTAAAGACGCTCATCGGCGAAAAGCGGGTCATCGATTTCAATACTGAAGTCGAACTTATCATCGAACCTGCTTTTCTCCAGTTCAAGATAGTTTCGTAATAACTCGATCTCCTGCGAAAACAAAACAAAATCTTCCTTTGAATTCTCCATTACCCTTCGCATTAGGGTGGAAAATTTGGTCAGGTACCGGTTTGCCTCCAGCTCATTATTATTAGCAATAAACTGGTTAATGCTGTTCAGGCTGTTAAAAATAAAATGGGGATTCATTTCGCGTCTCAATGACTGGAGTGCTATTTTCTTATTCCGAAGACGGAGCTTTTTAACCATATTCAGGATAACGACAATAAAAACCACGAGGATACCAATAAAGGCAATCAACCAGTAATTAAAATTATTTTTTCTTCTTATCAGGTCATCTTTCAAAGTCTTTTCCGTCTCCAGTTGCCTGATCCTGGTTTCAGTCTCAGCTACTATCCTGTTATCGGCTATCGAACTGTCGCGGGCTATGATTTCGGGAAGCTGCTGCAGGAAATTCTTATACAGTTGCAGGCTCAACTCCTGTCGCCCTTTGCTTTGAAAAATGCTGTCGAGTCTTTCGATAGATGTCCGGGCTTCCAATGTATGACCGTTCCTTACCGAGAGATCATAGGACTCATTGAGCAACTGGATCGCGGTGGTATCTTCTTTCTTTTGAATATAAATATCTGCCAGCGACGTGATCTCCCGTGCCTTTAACTGTGACGAGGATTGTACATAGCCCTGTCCCAAAAAATCTTTTTTAGTCTCGATCGCCTTTGAAAAATTCCTATTCTGCAAGTACACATCAGTGATGATATTATTGAATTTCATCGCCTGCCCGGGATTATTTTTAGACCACTTGTAAGCCTGGTTAAATGCATCAAGGGCCCCTGATGTTTTTTTATTTTTCAGGTTCAGCTCACCCATCCGGGAAAAATTTGTAACGATCTCACCCGTGTCCCCGTTTTTTATCCCGAGATCGATATTACTTTGGATAAGGCGTTGCTGGATCAAGACCGAATCAGGCTTTGAAAGCCTGCTGATATCATTGACGTTAAGAGTATTTAATGCATCGTCCCCGGCTTTCTGACTATTGTCCAGGGCAGTATTGTAATTGCCCAGCGCCTCTTTATTTTTCTTCAGGTCTTCCTGCACTTTGGCTAATGCCCTGCTGCTTTTTGCGATACCGGCAGCATCGTCTGTTTTTTCAAACATGGTTTTTGCCTTCTGGTAATACGTCTCGGCTTTTTGCAGCTCACCATTCTGGTAATAACTTTCTCCGAGGTCAAAATATCCTCCCGCCAGCGTATCAGGATTATTCTTTTCAATACCTGATTCTATCTTCCCCGAAGCTTTTTTTACTTTCTTGCCTATAGAATTCTGCTGGGTAAAACCCATAACCGGCATACCGCATAACAGTAGGATAAAAATAAGCAGCCTATGACCGGTGGAACATTTCACGTCTCTGTTTTTATCCTACAAATTAACATCATTTGCAAAGCATTTCCTCGATACCCACCAAGTGAAACCCCCGTTTCACCAAGTTGACCTGCTCCCGGCTCAATACCATTTTAATTTCAGGTCATAATAACAAGCATGAAACACATAACATCCCTCCTCCTGCTCCTGGGCATTTCCGGTCTTTGCGTTGCCCAAATCTCCGGAAATATCAACTACATGTACCAGGTAAAATATCCCGACAGCAATATTGAGATTGGTTTTCCGCCAGCTAAAACCCTGCTGGTAACAGTGAAAGGTATGGCGAATGTCAAGGCTGATTCCTATGTTGCGATTTTCAGTGTGACCCAGTCCGGGAAGACCGCGGATGAAGTAAACTCCTTAATGGATAATCGCATTACCCCGGTATTGGAACAAATAAAAAAGAAGGCGGGCCGGGAAACAATGGTTGACATGGTGTCGTTTGTCCCGGTCTATGAATATGAAACGGACAAGAAACTATTCAGCAAGAAAACATACAATGAGGTCCCTTCGGGATTCGAACTCAAAAAGAATATTCATATCCGGTATTCGAACCCGGCTGACTTGAACGAAATACTCACGGCATTGGCTTCCGCAGAAATTTATGACCTGGTTCGGGTGGATTATTTCTCCAACAACCTGGAAGCGATAAAAAAAGACCTGATGGCGAAGGCAAGGACTATGATGCAGGAAAAACTCAAAACCTATCAATTAATCCTTAACCTCAGGCTGGATACGCTGGAGAAGCAGGTAGTAGATGGTTTCAAGGCGGTCCTGCCGGTGGAAATGTACCGCTCATACCAGGCTTACAACAGCAGTTCTTTGAATGTAAGCAAAGCCAAATCGATCAACCAGGCTGATAAATCCACCACGTTGTACTACCAGCCAGTGGTTGATAAGGAATTCGATTTTGTGGTTAACCCTACAGTTTTTGAACCGGCCATCCAGGTGATGTATGAAATAAAATTGAATGTAATCCTTGAAAAAGAAAAACCTGCAGGTATACAGAAAGAATATATACTGCTGACGCCAAATGGGGAAATGAAAACTATTAGCCCCGGCATTGCTTCTCACTAGCCATTATTTTTCACCCACATAAAAAACCATTTATGATAAAGCTCAAAATCGCCATGGTGCTGGTTGCGGCCATGATCGTTACCCATGCAGGCGCCCAGCTCAACAAAACCAACCTATATGTTCCCATCAACGATTCCACATCAAAAGTGAAGCAGGGTTTTTCAAGCGAACACAAACAGATCCGGCTTTACTATATCAAAGCCAAGCCTTCCCTGTCCAGGGAATTCCGGAACATGGCCAATTACACAACGCTTGAGTCTGCGATCAAGCAAAAAAAGATCAAGGTGACCGAGCTGGGAGAAGGAGGCTCCGTCAATCAACTCCGTTTCGGCAATTTTTCAAACGATACGATCCTGGTCAGCATGGGAGATGTAGTCAAAGGCGGCCAGCAGGACAGGGTCATTGAAAAAGATACGCTCATCGCCCCGGGCAAAACCATAGTTATTTCCGTGTATTGCGTAGAGCATGGCCGATGGTCTGCCGGAAACAGTGGTGGTGCGTTCAGCACCTACCATGGCAACATTGATAACTCCATCCGGAAAAGTATAGTACAAGAGAAAAGTCAAAGTGCAGTTTGGAAAAAGGTTGATCAGTACAATACCGCCAACGGTACAACTAACAGCACAGGCACCTATACTGCCGTGACCCAATCAACCAACTATAACAACCAGGTAAAGGAATATAAAAATGCATTTATGAAAGAGATCACCAGTGATTCAACGATCGTTGGCGTATTGGCCGTAACGGGTGACAGGATCATCGGCTGCGATATCTATGCTACTCCGCAATTGTTCAGAAGTAATGCAGGCAACATTCTCAATTCCTATATTTCAGAAGCGATATATTATGGTAAGCCGGTGACGATTTCGGAAGCAGAAGTAGCAAAGTACCTGGACAATCTTTTAACCAGTGAAGCCAGGCAGGACAAGGTATTGGAGACAAACGGGCGTACCCTTAAATCGCATGGCAAAAAAATAAAGATCACTGCTTTTGACAAGTAACCATTAGCCTTTATATCACATGAGAAAAAATGGTAGTGTCTTATTCTTATTTCACGCAACGGCGCGACGACGCAACGAGTTTACTATGAGGACACATACGTCCCGCACAATTGCTGGATGAGGTTTATTTTGAACCCGATAGCTATCGGATGAGGCACCACCGAAAAAAGGGATCGCCCCGGCGGTCCCCTTCATTTTAATCAAAACTATTGTTATGAAA
>DASSFT010000562.1:0-6074 GCA_035694045.1 Chitinophagaceae bacterium | reverse complement strand
CGAATTTTACAAAGAAGCTTTGAAAGGTGATGACGAAGAAATGAGAGAGCTGGCAAAAACGGAGGCGCCTGCCACTGAAGAAAAGAAATTGCAAATGGAATCTTTTATCCGGCAGTTGTTGATACCGAAAGATCCACAGGATGAGAAGAATGCAA
Organism: Chitinophagaceae bacterium; assembly: GCA_035694045.1. GTDB lineage: Bacteria > Bacteroidota > Bacteroidia > Chitinophagales > Chitinophagaceae > VBAT01. Next base: position 5,919 of record DASSFT010000562.1, on the reverse strand, counting down.
TATTGGAAATCAGGGCCGGTACCGGGGGCGATGAAGCGAGTTTGTTTGCAGGCGATCTCTTGAGAATGTATATCCGTTATTGCGAACGGAGAGGATGGAAGACGACATTAATGAGCGAAAATGAAGGCACCGTGGGAGGGTATAAAGAAGTGCAGCTGGAAGTGACCGGTGATGATGTATATGGCATTTTGAAATTTGAAAGTGGTGTCCATCGTGTGCAAAGGGTTCCTGATACCGAAGCAAGCGGGAGGGTGCATACTTCTGCTGCAACGGTAGCCGTAATGCCCGAGGCGGAGGAAGTGGACTTTGAGCTCAATCCGGCCGATGTAAAAATGGAAACAGCGCGAAGCGGGGGTGCAGGCGGACAGAATGTAAATAAGGTTGAGACAAAGGTAATGTTGACGCATATACCCACCGGCACCGTAGTAGTATGCCAGACCGAAAGATCGCAGCTGGGCAACCGTGAAAAGGCGATGCAGATGCTGCGAACAAAATTGTACGAAGAGCAGGTGAGAAAACAGGAAGAGGAAATTTCCCGCCACCGCAAGAGCCTCGTCAGCACGGGTGACCGCAGCGCCAAAATCAGGACGTATAATTTTCCCCAGGGCAGGGTGACGGATCATCGCATTGGATTGACTCTCTATAATCTGCAGGAGGTATTGAACGGTCACATCGATGAACTGCTTGATGCACTCCAGTTTGCTGAGAACTCCGAAAAGCTGGCAAAGCAGAATTAATTCCAGGTAAACTGTTTATAAAAAAGAGTTTTAGTATTGTTAAAAGCCTGCGATCCGTTTAACAGTTAAGATATCGTTTGCGCGAAAAAATCTTTGGCTCAAAAAAAATTTTGGTCTGATTTATGTATTATCAGGTATGCAAGCATCTTGGTTAAAACAGTTCTTTGTCAGCCATTGGTCAGATTCCCGGAATTAAGAATTTATTAGAACAGAAATGGATTAGCGGTAAAAGAATGTTGAGCAGATTGTGGAATTTTGTAACCGGTTAATGAGAGAAGCTTTACGAAAATTGGAGAGAGAAATTGTGAAATTGAGCCTTTAAACTTTCATTAACAGCGGTGATCATACTAATGGCAGTAAATTTGCGTTATACAATTATAGATCTTCTTATAAAAGCAGTCAATTTTCTCATAAGCAGTTAGTTTTGGTTGCGACCCCTGTTTCCACAGGGGTCTATTTTTTTATATACCTCTTCAAACTGAAAATCACTCCTGCCAGGGAGCCCACCGCATCGGCTGCTATATCCGTAACATCAAATGACCGGAATGGGATAAAGTACTTCTGTACAAATTCTATTATGATTCCATAGACCAGGCAAAGAATGGCGATAGTCCAGAAAGCCCGCGTGAGTCGACCGGCGTCATTATTCTGTTTCAGTGACCGCCAGGCAAGGCACCACAATACCACCATGATGGAAAACATCCCGATATGTACCCATTTGTCGAAGTAGATTTTGTCGAGCCAGTCCTCTGTCGGGAAAGCTGTACCCGGTAAAGTTAATAGGACCACAGAGATGATAAACCAGGCTATTGCGGCCAGGAAGAGCAAACGACTTTTTCTCAAACTATTTTTTTGCAATAATAACCTGAAAAGATTGAAAACAAAAACAGAAGCCCGTTGAGACTTCTGTTAACCAACTATTGAATATAGACTGCTTGTTCAGCAGTTTGATCAATTACGTAATTGTCCTTTGCCTGGATTTCAGTTGAGCAAAACAGGGCTTATAACTTCCTTTTGGTTTCACCCATTATTTGTAATTGTTTCGTATTGGGGCCTTCGCTGTTTCCCCTGTTTTCAATGGTAATTGCGAAGTGATCCGCGTTTTGGGCGTTCTGCATTTTAAAGAACAATTTTTCATCGCCGCCGTCAAAAAGCCCGAGGCTTGATGGTTTCATTTTGCCGGCACTGTCAATCAGGGACCATAACTGGTATTGTTTATCTGAAGCAAGCTTAGGCATGTTTTTTACCACCAGGTAAACATTCGAAGAGGTAGTATCCCAATAGACGCTGGCAGAGGGGGCGGCCGGTGTCATTGCTTTCATATTCACTACAATAACATTTGGATCGTGCATGATACGTTCTTCTTCTGCCTTTGCTTTCATCGTGCTGTCTATCTGGTTGAGCTTTGCCTGCATTTGCTCATTTGAACTTATTAATTGTTCGTTCTTCTTGTTGAAATCATAGGCGAAATAAGCCGCCAGCAGCATAAGGATAACAGAAGCAGCAGCAAGCCATGATGTGCCGGATGTTTTACGGGTTGATCTGGGTTCCATGGTTATTATTTTTGAGGTGTTTGATGACGATGCCTGCTGTATGGCAAACCAGATTTTATCCTTACTGTCAACAGGTGGCGCCACCTCATTCTGCATAGCTTGCTTCTCAAGCAGTAGTTCGAAGTTTGTTCTTGCTTCAACCAGTTCCGGGTATTGCGTGCAAAGTTGTTCAAACTCTGCTCGCTCCTGTTCTGAAGCAAGCCCAAGTACGTAGCTTTCTACCATACCGCTTAATATGTATTCTTTAATGTTCACTTTATTGTATCAAAGTTCTTAACTGGATCAAGGCGGTTCGTATTCTTGTCTTCACCGTACCTAAAGGTATATTCATGGCTTTTGCTATTTCTTCGTGGGTAAATCCCTGGAAATACGACAGGTCTAAAAGTGCCCGTTGCTCTTCTTTGAGCTGGCTGATGACTTTCCTTAGACCTACGTCATTAATGACCGGGTAGCTGGCTGCCCCGGCGTTTATATCTACGTTTTCCGACAGGGGCTGGTTTTTCAGGCTATGCCTGTATCCCTTTGATCTTAGTTTATCGATAGCCGCGTTCCGGGCAATGTTAAGCATCCAGGTAAATAGCCGGCCTTTGGAGGGGTCATACGAATCTATCTTGGTCCAGATGTTTATGAAAACATCCTGCACGACATCATTAGCCGTCTCATTATCAGGGATTATTGAATGGATAATACCGTACAAGGCACCTGCATAATTATCATACAGGTAGGAATAAGCTTTTTCACTTCGCTGTTTTAACTGGTCTACCAGCTCTATCTCATCATATTTTTTTCCTGGGTTCAAAAAAATATAGATTGGTAAAAGCGAACCGGGCCTGGTCTATCCGACCAATGAATTATAGGCTGCTGCGTCAAGCAGCTTATTTACATCTGCCGGGTTGTCTACAGTCATTTTTATCATCCAGCCCTTTTCGTATGGATCACTATTCACAAGCTCAGGTGCGCCTGCCAGGGCAGGGTTAAGCTCAGTGATGGTTCCACTCACCGGCAAAAAGAGGTCCGAAACCGTTTTGACGGCTTCAACTGTGCCAAAAACGGCTCCCGATTCAAGCGACTTGCCGACGGTCTCCACCTCAACATACACGATATCACCTAGTTCGCGTTGGGCAAAATCGGTAATGCCTATTGTTGCGGTATTGCCATCAAGGCTTACCCATTCATGGTCTTTTGTATAACGTAGATTTTCTGGAAAATTCATACTGAGCGATTTGTCCGCAAATATGGGTAAAAGGGTTTTTGTGAAAAAAAGAATTTTTTATCTGCAATTCACCGCTGTTTTCTAAAACCCGTCCTGAAAGCTGCAGTTCGCCGGAAATAACAGGCCGTTTATGCTACCTTTTGTACCATTGGTCGGCAATCGCTTTACAATACTATGACACGGGGGTATCTTTGATTCACCTTAACAAAAAAGAGGAAGACTATGAGAAAAATGTTTATGCTTGTGTTGTGTGCAGTCCTTGTAGCATCAACCACCAAAGCCCAGAAGATTTCAGGAACCGTTTCAGATGACCAGGGCAAAGGCCTGGAAAAAACAACTGTTAGTTTATTAAAGGCAAAAGATTCGTCTGTTGTCAAATTTGCCGCGACTGATAAATCAGGCGGTTATTCATTTATAATCACCAATGCTGGAAGTTTCCTGGTAAAAGTGACCCATGTAGGTTACCAACCCGCGTTTTCAAAATCATTTGACGTGACTGCCGGATCTGATTTTTCAGTTCCTGCCTTATCGATGGCAAAAGCAGCAGAGACACTTTCCGCGGTAAGTGTGAACTCCAAGAAGCCAATGGTAGAAGTGAAAGCCGACAAGATGATCCTGAATGTGGAAGGAACAATAAATGCCACAGGTACGGATGCGCTTGAATTGTTGCGTAAGTCACCTGGTGTATTGTTGGATAAGGATGACAATATCAGCCTCGCCGGCAAAAATGGTGTGCAGGTCTATATCGACGGCAAACCGAGTCCCTTATCCGGTGCCGATTTAGCTGCCTACCTGAAAACACTGCAATCAGCGCAGATCGAAGCCATCGAGATCATCACGAATCCTTCGGCAAAATATGATGCAGCTGGCAACGCTGGTATCATCAATATCAGGCTGAAGAAAAATAAAGCCTTCGGTACAAATGGATCAGCCAATGTTGGCTACAATATTGGAATCTATCCAAAATACAATGCAGGTTTGTCGCTGAATCATCGCAATAAGAAGGTTAATCTTTTTGGAAACTATAATTATAATAATTCCAAGAACGAGATGACGATGAACATGCATCGTGAAATCAAGGATACAATCTTTGAACAGAAGAACAAGATGACGATGGATAACCAGAGTCATGGATTCAAAGGCGGCCTGGATTATTTTATTAACAGCAAAAGCACCATTGGTGTGTTGATCAATGGAAATATTTCAGATGGCCAGAACCTTACCGATAGCAGGACAGCTATTCAGTACAAGCCGACAAAATTAACGGACAGGTTGTTGCTGGCTAACAATCAAAGCACCACTGAAAGAAATAACGTGAACTTTAACCTGAATTATCGTTATACCGATACAGCAGGACGTGAGCTCAATGTCGATGCTGACTATGGATTGTTCCGGATCAGGTCTAACCAATTCCAGCCCAACAGGTATTATGATCCTACAGGAACTACCCTGCTTGGCGACACGATCTACAGGTTTATTTCACCTACCAATATTGATATATATACCCTGAAAGCAGATTACGAGCAGAATTTCAAAAAAGGAAGATTGGGCCTCGGTTTCAAAACTTCAATCATCAATACCGATAATAATTTTGCACGCTATAACGTAGAACAGGAAAAGCCGGAAGTGAAAACCCTGGATGTACCGAAGAGCAACCAGTTCAACTATAGTGAAAACATCAATGCGGTCTATGTAAATTATAACAAGCAGTATAAAAAAATGATGGTGCAATTGGGCTTAAGAGTTGAGAATACTGTGTCACAAGGCGATTCATACGGGTTAAATCCGGATGGCACCGTGAACAAGTCGAGCAAGACCTCGTTCAAGAGAAATTATACAGACTTTTTCCCAAGCGCAGCACTTTCATTCAACAAGAACCCAATGAACCAGTGGGGTCTTTCTTACAGCCGCCGTATCGATCGCCCGGCTTACCAGGACCTGAACCCATTTGAGTTCAAACTGGATGAGTACACGTATATGAAAGGAAATACGCAGCTCAAGCCACAGTATAGCCATGTTGTTTCACTGTCTAATACTTACAAGTATAAGTTGACAACCAAGCTTTCGTACAGCCACGTTTCGGATGTGTTCACCCAGTTGATAGATACCGCAGATAAATCAAAAGCGTTCATGACGAAGAAAAACCTGGCAACACAGGATGTATTTAACCTGAGCGTAAGTTATATGATCATGTACAAAGCATACACCGGTTTCATCAATGCAAGTGGCAACTATTCTCATTACAAAGCTGATTTTGGTGGTGGTAGTCGCGTGGTTGACCTGGATGCATTCTCTTTCAGCTATTTTATGCAGAACAGCTTTAAGATTGGTAAGAAAGGATTGACGGCTGAATTGAGCGGTTGGTATAGTTCTCCTTCAATCTGGGCTGGTACGTTTAAGAGCAAATCCATCTGGA
>DASSFT010000561.1:0-3081 GCA_035694045.1 Chitinophagaceae bacterium | reverse complement strand
TCGTCTCTCAGCCGAAGACTATCTACCTGGCCTATCATTTCATTCACGGTTCTGAATCCGAGTTCGGCCATTATCTCGCGCAACTCCTGTACGATAAAACGGAAGAAGTTGACTACATGATCCGGATTGCCTGTAAATCTTTTCCTCAATTCTGCATCCTGGGTCGCCACGCCAACCGGGCAGGTGTTCAAATGACATTTACGCATCATGATGCATCCTTCAACGATCAACGCAGCTGTTGCCACGCCCCATTCCTCCGCGCCAAGTAATGCTGCAATAGCAATATCCCTTCCCGTTTTCATTTGTCCATCGGCCTGCACAATCACACGGCTCCGGAGCTTATTTTTTACTAAGGTCTGGTGAGTTTCTGCCAGTCCCAATTCCCAGGGAAGTCCTGCATGTTTGATCGAACTGATAGGGGACGCGCCGGTTCCTCCATCATGACCGGATATTAAGACCACATCAGCCTTTGCCTTGGTTACGCCCGCAGCGATCGTTCCTACTCCTGCTTTGCTCACCAGTTTAACATTAATTCGTGCCTTGCGATTGGCGTTTTTCAGATCAAATATTAATTGTGCAAGGTCTTCAATTGAATAAATGTCATGATGCGGGGGAGGAGATATCAATCCAACTCCCGGCGTGGCATGGCGAACCCTGCCGATCCAATCATCTACTTTATGTCCCGGTAACTGGCCGCCCTCACCCGGTTTTGCTCCCTGCGCCATCTTGATCTGCAATTCGTCTGCCTCGGTAAGGTAAAGACTCGTGACACCGAACCTGGCACTTGCGACCTGCTTAATGGCACTTCGCATCGAGTCTCCGTTAGCCAGCGGTTCATATCTTTTTTCATCTTCGCCGCCTTCGCCGGTATTGCTTTTTGCACCGATACGATTCATCGCGATAGCCAGCGTCGTGTGCGCTTCCCAGGAAATAGAGCCAAAGCTCATCGCTCCTGTGGCAAAACGCTTATAAATATTTTCAGCAGGCTCGACTTCATTGATGTCGACAGATCCTCTTGTCGATGTGAATTGAAATAAGCTTCTCAGCGTACAGGCCTTGTCGCTTTGATCATTGACGAGTTTAGAATATTTCTTAAAGGTGCTATAGTCATTTCTTTTCGTCGCGTCCTGCAAAAGATGTATTGTTTGAGGATTGAATAAATGGAATTCACCCTTTCTTTTCCATTGATAAACCCCCCCTGTCGGCAACCGGTCAACCGGGATGTCTTTTTTACTGAAGGAAAAGAAATGCTTGGTCAGCGTCTCCTTTGCAATCTCATCAAGACCCATGCCCTCGATGCGGGATGTTGTTCCGGTGAAATATTTGTTTACGACGTCTTTGTTCAAACCCAGTATTTCGAAAATCTGTGCTCCCTGATAAGATTGCAAAGTGGAAATCCCCATTTTGGAAAACACTTTCAGCAAACCATCTTTCACAGCCTTGATATAGTTCTTTTTTAACTGGTCTTCATGTTCTTCGGTTTGTAACCTGCCAGTTTCTTTCATATCACGTATCGTCGACAGTGCGAGATATGGATTGATAGCAGTCGCGCCGAAACCAATCAGGCAGGCGAAATGATGGACTTCCCATACATCGCCCGCTTCAACGATAAGGCCGACCTGGCCACGCATACCCTTACGGATGAGATGATGATGAATAGCTGACGTGGCAAGCAGGGAAGGAATGGGAGCGTGGTTGGAGTCAATAGCCCTGTCCTGGAGTATTAGCACCTTGAAGCCGTCTTCCACTGCATCCACCGCATAATCACAGACGCGGTCCAATGCAGACTTTAAAGAACCAGGTTTGCCATCGGCCCGGAAATAACATTGCAATGTTTTTGCCTGGAACTGTCCGGTATCGATACTCCTGATTTTTTCGAGATCATGGTTATTCAGCACAGGTTGTTTTAACGCAACGCTGTGGCAGGTTAACGGATCTTCCAACAACAAATTACCATTATTACCCACAAATGTTGCTAGTGACATCACCAGGCGTTCGCGTATCGGATCGATAGGAGGATTAGTGACCTGCGCAAACAACTGCTTGAAATAACTACTGAGATGCTGTGGTTGATCACTCAGGATTGCCAGTGGGGTATCGATACCCATTGAACCCACTGGTTCTTTTCCTTCAATGGCCATGGGAGCAATGATACTATCGAGGTCCTCTGTCGAATAACCGAAAGTCTTCTGGTATTTAAAAACCTGGTCATGTTCAAGATGAGTAAACATTACTCTCGGCTCCGGTAATTCTTCCAGCCGGATCTTGTATTTATTCAACCATTCGCCATAAGGCTTTTGGGAGCAAATCTGTTTTTTCAGTTCTTCATCACTGATGATCTTGCCTTTCTCCATGTCCACAATGAACATCTTGCCTGGCTGTAATCTTCCTTTTTCCTTAATGATCGAAGGATCGACCGGCAAGACGCCTGTTTCGGAAGCCATGATTACACGGTCGTCCGTGGTCACACAATATCTCGAGGGACGCAGCCCATTGCGATCGAGTGTAGCGCCAATGACTTTTCCGTCGGTGAAAGAGATGGACGCGGGACCATCCCAGGGTTCCATAAAAGATGAATGAAATTCATAAAACGCTTTCTTAACCGGGTCCATTTCGGGGTTATCATCCCAGGCTTCGGGGATCAGCATCATCATTACATGTGGTATCGAACGACCGGTCAGCGTCAACAATTCAATCATGTTGTCCAGGCACGCGGAATCACTTTGCCCTTCCGTAACAATAGGCAGCAGCATCTCCATTTCTTCTTTGCTGAAATAAGGAGAAGTAAAACATTTTTCACTGGTCTTTAACCAATTCAGGTTGCCCTGAAGGGTGTTGATCTCGCCATTATGCGCTATAAACCGGAATGGCTGGGCGAGCTTCCAGGAGGGAAATGTATTGGTAGCGAAACGGGAATGAACCAGTCCAAATGCACTTACCACCCGCTTATTGCTGAGATCGGGGAAATAGCTCCTAACCTGCAGGCTTGTCAATTGCCCTTTATACACGATCACCTTATAGGAAAGCGAGGCGATATAAAAGCCGATCGCATCCCTCTTTACCGTTTCATGGATGGTATGT
>DASSFT010000560.1:0-2816 GCA_035694045.1 Chitinophagaceae bacterium | reverse complement strand
TTGGCAGCACCGATGCGCGAGCCTATATCTATACGGGGGCTGTACGTACCAATAGTTCCCAATATTATCACAACCGGAACATTACAATCAAGCCTACAAACCGGACTCATGCCACTGATTCTGCTATAGTGCGATTCTATTTCCTGGATACCGAGACCGAAGCGCTGATCAATGCTACGGGTTGTCCGGGCTGTACCAAACCGTCTATGGCTTATGAATTGGGCGTTTCAAAATATAATGATCCCGACACGTCGAAAGAGAATGGCACGCTGGCAGATAATAATTCAATGGACTGGGTGTTCATTAACTCGGCCAAAGCGGTAAAAGTTCCTTTTGACAAAGGGTATTATGCAGAATTCAAAGTAAAAGATTTCTCTGAGTTTTGGCTTAATAACGGCGGTCTCAACAACAACCAGTCGCTGCCGGTACAGCTGGTCAGTTTTATAGCGAAAAAAACCGGCAAAGATGTATTGGTGACCTGGAAAACAGCGGCAGAAATAAATGTCTCACGTTTCGAGATAGAACTGGCAAAAGGGAATGGTGAATTCAGCCAGAATCATTTCATAAAAATTGGCGAGGTAGGCAGCCAGGGCAATTCCGCCTCCGGGTTCCAGTATAATTTCACAGATGTAGAAACTCATAAAGCGGGTGTGCGTTATTACCGGCTGAAGATTGTGAATATCGATGGAGGCTTTAGCTACTCCGCAGTGAGGCCTGTTGTGTTTGATGATGAGATCCAGTGGCAGGTGTATCCTAATCCTTCAAAGGGCTTATTCAATCTTGTATACCAGGCCAACCAGGGTGAGCCGGTGAAATTGAAATTATATGACGCGAATGGAAAACTGGTTCAACAGAACATTTTGCCAGCAAATGGATTTGTACAAAAACACAGTATTGATCTTCAACCTGCAAAATTTGCATCCGGCCTATACCTGCTGGAATCAACAGCAGGTGGAAAGACGCAGGTGTTCAGGCTGGTAAAGCAATAGATCGCTAACCCTTCCGCATAAAAAAGAAACCCCGCCACTAGTGGCGGGGTTGATTATTTTAGAAGACGATGGCAGGATTTATTATTACTCCCATCCTTGTTTTGCAATTCCTGCTTTGATAGCAGCCAGCGCTTTTTCTCCGTTCAGTAAAGTCGTTAATTTATTGCCTTTACCATCGTGGCCCTGTGCCATATATGCGCCTTTGGCTGTTTTAGTGATTACGGCGTCCAGGATAGGAACACCTTTCTCCTTGGTTTTTACATTATAGGCTGTAAGTGTTACTTCAGACATGGGTATTAGTTTTTGAGTTAGTGATGGGTAAAATTAGGCAATTCAGGGGTTTTCCCTGTCCGGATTTTCAGGAACAGAATGTTAAAGGAGCAGTCCTGAAATGTAACTCACTGTTTTTTAGATGATTATGTTTTTGACCCGAAGTTTTCCACCTACCGGGAAAAGGGGTCAGACGTCCAGCTTTGCGTATTTCGCATGGCTTTCGATAAACTCGCGCCTGGGCGCTACCTCATCGCCCATTAGCATACTGAAGATACGATCAGCCTCTGCCGCGCTTTCTATGGTAACTTTTTTTAATGTCCTTGTGTCCGGGTTCATCGTTGTATCCCATAACTGGCCTGCGTTCATTTCACCCAAACCTTTATATCGTTGAATATTTACTGCGTCTTCTTTGCCTCCGCCCAATCTTTCCACCAGCATTTTGCGCTGTTCTTCATTGTAGGCGTATTCCTGCTCTCTACCTTTTTTGACCAGGTACAGGGGTGGTTGGGCGATATAAACGTAGCCCTGCTCAACCAGCGCGGTCATATACCGGTAGATAAAAGTGAGGATCAGCGTCGCAATATGACTTCCATCCACATCGGCATCGGTCATGATGATCAGCTTATGATAGCGAAGCTTGCTCAGATCAAGGGCTTTGGGATCTTCGGGAGTTCCCATTTTTACTCCCAGCGCGGTGAACATATTCCTGATTTCCTCATTGTCATAGATCTTATGTTCCATAGCTTTTTCTACGTTCAGGATCTTTCCGCGTAAAGGGAGGATAGCCTGGAAGCTTCTGTCTCTTCCCTGCTTAGCTGTACCGCCTGCAGAATCACCCTCAACAAGAAATAACTCGCAACGTTCAGGGTCGCGGTCAGAACAGTCAGCCAGCTTACCGGGTAAACCACCGCCTGTCAGTACCGATTTACGCTGAACCAGCTCTCTTGCTTTCCTGGCTGCGGCTCTTGCCTGGGCGGCAAGGATCACTTTATTGATGATGTTCTTTGCATCCCTTGGATTTTCTTCGAGAAAAGCCTCCAACGATTTTGAGACCGTGCTGTCTACCACACCCATTACTTCATTATTCCCCAGCTTCGTTTTTGTCTGGCCTTCAAATTGCGGTTCCGGTACTTTTACTGAAATAATTGCACTGAGGCCTTCCCGGAAATCATCGCCTTCGATTTCCACTTTTGCTTTTTCAAAAAGGCTGTTCTTATCACCGTAGCTTTTAAATACTCTTGTCAAAGCCCGGCGAAAACCGGCGACATGAGTTCCTCCCTCGATAGTATTGATGTTATTGACGTAGGAATAAATATGCTCGTTGAAGCTGTCGTTATAATTTAATGCGACTTCCACAACCACGTTAGTGTTATTGTCCCGTCCTTCTACAAAAAGAACTTTGGGAAGCAGGGAATTACGGCCAGCATTTGAATCCAGCATTTCGACAAATTCAACAATACCGCCTTCGCTATAAAACTCTTCTGATACGTGCCTTGCTTCCTCTCCTTCTACCTGCTCACGTTCATCTATCAATATGATACGAATGCCTTTATT
>DASSFT010000559.1:0-3336 GCA_035694045.1 Chitinophagaceae bacterium | reverse complement strand
GATCTCATTAATGAAGGAAATATCGGGCTGATAAAATCAGTAGAGCGTTTCGATGTCACAAGGGGCTTTAAATTCATTTCATTTGCGGTTTGGTGGATCAGGCAAAGCATCCTGCAGGCCATTACTGTCAATGCCCGTATGATCAGGCTGCCGCTGAACAAGGTATTCCTGAACAACCAGATCAGGAATGCAGGGGTGCTACTGGAACAAAAGCTGGGGAGAAGCCCTTCGGTAGAAGAGATCGCTGAAGAATTGAATATGGACCCTGCGGACGTAGCCGAGAGTTTCGCTGTAAACAACCGGCATGTGAGCCTGGATGTGCCGGTATCGGAAGACGAAGATTCCACATTGCTTGACACCCTTGAAAATAGAGAAGCCACCAAAACAGATGGACAATTACATCATACCGAATCGCTCAAGACAGAAATTACACGCTCCATGGCAACGTTGACCGAGCGTCAAAAAGAGACCATTTGTTATTATTTTGGAATCGGTGTAGAACGCCCGATGAGTCTTGAAGATATCGGCCGGAAATTTGATCTTACTACCGAAAGAGTACGACAAATAAAAGATAAAGCTATCACAAAGCTAAGGTCGGCGAAAACCTTCGATCTCCTGCGTAGCTATCTTGATGCATAACAGATAGTTGATTGGTTTATTGGTTGATTGGTTTATTAGTTTGTTAATCGGGGAGAAACTCCTGCCAACGACTAGTCAACCAATTAACAAATTAACTGATTAACTAGTCAACCTCTCACTTTGGCCCCGATGTTGCATGCCTCTTATGATATCTTCTTTTTTTTTATTTAAATCTGGGCTCATGAAAAAGATCTTTCTTTTTGGAGCAATGCTCTTGTTCCTTGCTGCATGCACTAAAGATAAAAGCGTTGACAATACGGGACCGGGCAGCCCGAACACTGTAATGATGAAAGGTTCAGTTTTTTCTCCTGGCACACTTCAGGCAAATATCAGCGCGACTATTACCTGGATCAATGATGACAATATGGTACACACTGTAACTGCAGACGACGCCAGCTTCAGTAGTGGCGATATTGCCCCGGGAGCGAAGTTTACGCATACTTTCAGCAACACAGGCACCTACAATTATCACTGTATGCATCACTCAGGAATGACGGGGACGATCATTATTACAGGAATAAGGTAAAGAAAAAAATTTGGCACGATGTTGATTTAAGATAAGTGAAGCCCCATATTTTATTAACCTAAAATATGATGGATATGAAAAAGAGTTTATTCTTTACTGGTATTTTATGTGCGTTGTTGTCATGCAGTAAAGATAAAGGTCTCAGCAATGACAACACGAATGGCAAAGTAACCGCAAGCAGTAGCAAGGAAGGGTCGTTAACGCCAGACAAGGTCATTCACATCTCGGGGTCGACATTTTCTCCTGACTCTCTTGAGATGAACGTTAATAACACGGTTGTATGGGTCAACGATGACAACATTACTCACAATGTAAGCTTTAACGAAGTCAATAGTGATGTTGCGCCCGGCAGTTCTTTCCGATTCTATTTTGACAACACTGGAACTTATCATTACTTCTGCAAATACCACGGAGAAAAAGGTACCCTGGTGGTAGCCGGGATCCGATAATAGATAATAACTGTTTAAACAGGTTGCCCGTTTCCCACGGAGACGTTTACTATCCTGTTTTCATCTTGCGTAAAGTTTCTCGCTACGGCGCAGCGGCGCAACGGATTCAAAATAATCGGACTTTCGTTGCGACGTGGCGTCGTAGCGAGAAATAAACGGGCAATTCTTTTAAAACGAAAACCTCCCGAAGAATCAGGAGGTCTTAAAGTATAGCCATGAAAAACAAACTCTTTACCACATCTGCCCGCTGCGCCATTGCTGGCGAGCAAGGACAACAGACAGGCTTAGAGCTGTATCACAATTTAATATTATTCTGCTTTTTTTGCATATTTCTTTTTGAACTTATCAATACGTCCCGCAGTGTCTACCAGCACGTTCTTACCAGTAAAGAAAGGATGCGAGGTATTGGAAATCTCCAATTTTACGAGCGGATATTCGCTGCCATCTTCCCATTTAATGGTCTCTTTGGTAACAGCTGTAGAACGGCTGAGAAAAGTATGACCATTACTCATGTCCTTAAAAACCACTAACCGGTAATTTTTTGGATGAATATCCTTTTTCATATTTCCTTGATTTTAAGGCCTTTCTAGTTCGGGTCGGGCCTAATGACTTTATGAATTATTAAGTCGGCAAAGGTAGGCTGGAATCACATTTTATCCAAATAAAATTATGGCAAAAATGGAGGCCTGCTGGAAGGGGCTAAAAGGCGAAAGCACCGGATCTACTCATTACACTTTCTTGCGATTGTATACTTCGTAAACCTGATGCTTTCAAGAATCGTATCGGCCTTGACAGCTTTTACGATCCCCGTCACATTCATCTTGTTGCCAAAATTTCCTGCGACGTTTGTAGATGGAAGATACTTTACCAGAACAGCGGTTTCCAAATTTTTGAGCCTCTTGTTACCCACCGGATTTGCACCGGCTTATTCACGGGTTTATTTGCAGGTTAACAGGTTATCCAGTTTTTAAGCGGACATATCCACATTTTTGCCAGGTTGTGGTATTGGAGAAGTATTGAATCACGATCGAGAGAGGTCTCAGCTCCGCATATTTTCGTATTGGAGAGGTATTCCGAGGTCGGCCGACCGGCAAAGTTGGATAACTGCCTGGAGGTCGTCGATCTTTTTGCCCGTTACCCTCACCATGTCATCATTGATGGATGCCTGAACTTTCATTCCGGAATCTTTGATAAGCTTAACGATCTTCTTGGCGTCTTCCTGTTTCAGCCCGTTTTTCACCAGTACTTCCTTTTTCCAGGCTTTACCACTCTGGGCTCCTTCCTTTGACAGATCGAATGCCTCGGGGGCTATTCCCTGCTTGTGCGCACGACTCATCAGTACATCTAATAGTTGGCGCATTTTCATGTCGTCAGCTGTTTCAATATGGAGTTTAAACTCTTTTTTGTCCAGGTTTATCACTACATGTGACCCTTTAAAATCGAACCGGTTGGTGATCTCTTTGGTTACCACGTTAACGGCATTGTCGAGCGCCTGCGCGTCTACTTTACTGACTATATCAAAGGAAGGCATGGGGAGAGTTTAGAGTTAAGAGTTAAGAGTTGAACGTTAATAGTCGAGACTTAAGTGTTGTTGCCCAAATGTAGGAATGTTTTTTAAAACTATGAGGCATCCGCCATACAGCATCAAGAATCTAGCATCGTCATAATAAAAAGTCCCTCGTAAAAACGAAGGACGGTTACACATGAGAAAACTAGACTGTC
>DASSFT010000558.1:0-3985 GCA_035694045.1 Chitinophagaceae bacterium | reverse complement strand
CCATCATCCATTTCATTCCAAAACCAAGTCCGCCATTCCACGTTGGTTTTGAAACACCAGGCCAATCAGTAGCTTCTTCAGCTATTGTTTGAACATCAGGAAAATCGCGGAAAATAGTTTCATTGAGATCTTTTATAAATGCAATTGCTTCCAAATTTCCGTCACCGCCATATTCATTTGGTTCCCATTGACCATGTGTTCTTGAATAATTTAATTTCAGCATTGAGGAAACAGCGTCTACCCTTATTCCATCAATATGAAGCATATCGAACCAAAATCTTGCGCTACTTATTAAAAATGATTTTACTTCTCCCCTTTTATAATTAAAAATATAACTGTTCCAGTCCGGGTGGAATCCCTTGCGCATGTCTGCGTATTCGTAGGTATGAGTACCGTCAAACATGAACAGCCCGTGTGCATCATAAGGAAAATGCGAGGGTACCCAGTCAAGGATCACACCTATGTTTTCTTTATGGAACGCTTCAATCAACTTCATCAATCCCTGCGGATCACCAAAACGCGAAGTAGGCGCAAAAAAACCTGTGCACTGGTATCCCCAACTGCCATCAAACGGGTGTTCCATAACGGGCATAAACTCGACATGCGTAAACCCCATTTCTTTGACATAAGCTACCAGGTGTTCTCTCATCTGGTCGTACGTGTTATAACTTTCTTCGTCGTGTTTATTCGGACGCATCCAACTTGTCAGGTGCACTTCATATACGCTCCAGGGAGCATCCAGCGCATTGCGTTTCTTGCGATCTTTCATCCATTCCTGGTCCTTCCATTCGTAATACAGGTCCCACGTGATGGTAGCGGTTTGCGGTCTTCGCTCCCAAAAATGAGCAAACGGATCTCCTTTATCTGTTTCTCTTCCGTGGTAACCGACGATATGGTATTTGTAAGCTTCACCCAGCTTAAATCCCGGGATGAACCCTTCCCAAATACCGCTGTTATCCCATCTTGGATATAATTTATATTCCCCTTTTTTCCAGTCATTGAAATTGCCAATTACAGATACCGTTGTGCCATTTGGTGCCCATACACAGAAGTACATACCCCATTTACCATTTACCTGCAGGGAGTGGGATCCAAATTTCTTATATAAAGTATAATGTGTGCCCTGCTGGTAGTTTTTTACATCTTCATCCGTCAGCAATGAATAGTTCCAGACGCGGTTACTGGTATCAACAAAATTTTTCTCCTCGTATTTTGGAACCGTTTCAGGCATCAATTAATTTTTAATCGAAATGAGTAATTTTCTTAATGCTTTTCCGTTATTAACCTGTTTTAAAATCTCCAATATCTTTTTTGCTGTCCGGGCGTATGGAATTTCCCGGTGCCAGGATCTTATCCAACTTACAGCTTTTTATTGAAAAATTAACAGCAGGGTCGAAGAAATTGACACTGATTATTACCGCAAAGAGGGATTTTTGTACCGATCTTAAAAATATAGCTATTAACGTCGGGCACAAGTTTTAATTTCTGCCCCTAATCGTAACCATTCACCGCTATGAGAAAATTGTTGTATGCCCTCCTGTTGGCCGGGGTTTCCCTGGGTGCTTCCGGACAGGTAGGCTCATTGAAAGGCATTATTCGTGATACGGCCGAGAAGAAAAACCTGTCTCATGCAGTCGTATCGATCCTTCGAAGTTCAGATTCCGTTTTAGTAAAATTTACCCGCACCAATAGCCAGGGCAGTTTTGATATCCCTGATCTTTCAGAGGGTGATTATATATTAATGATCACCTATCCCAAGTTTGCAGACTACGCAGATAAAATTAAATTACCTGCCTCTCCCCTGGATCTTGGCATCATCCCACTGACACCCAAAAGTGTGCTTTTGCAGGAAGTGGTCATCAGGAATAACCGGGCCATCAACATTAAAGGTGATACCACGGAATTTGCAGCCGACAGCTTTAAAGTAAAAGAAGGAGCAACAGTTGAAGATCTCCTCAAACAATTGCCTGGTATGCAGGTGAACAGCAAAGGAGAGATAACCGCGCAGGGAAAAAGAGTGGATAAGGTACTGGTAGACGGGGAAGAATTTTTTGGGGCTGACCCGACAATTGCCACGCAAAATATCGGGGCAAAGGCCGTGGACAAGGTGCAGGTGTTTGATACAAAGACTGAGCAAGACCAGTTAAAAGGGATCGGCAGCGCTGGCGATGGCAATAAAACGATCAATATTAAATTGAAGGAAAGCGCCAAAAAAGGGTATTTCGGGAAACTGGAAGGTGGTACAGATTTCGATAAGATCGCGAATGCGAAAGTGATGTATAATAAATTCAGGAGTACCAAAAAGATGTCTGTTTATGGTACCAAGAGCAATACGAATACCGGGAGCCTGGGATGGGAAGACAGGGATAAACTAGGGCTGGAAAACAACGATTATGAATATGATGAGATCTCTGGCTTCTACATGAGCTATGGCGATTTTGAAAATGAGTTTAACGATTGGAACCTTCGCGGGATACCGGATGCTTATACGGCCGGGGCCCTGTACAGCGACAAATGGAATGAAGATAAAAACAAGTTCAACCTTTCTTACCTCTACAACCGGCTTGGAACCGAGAACACGACCCGGACGATTTCGCAGACGCTGTTAAAGGATACGACATTTTCCACCAATTCAATTTCAAAGAGCAGTGGCCTTTCCCAACGCCATACAGTCAGTGGTAAATACGAATGGAAGATCGATTCTTTTTCTACGATCAAGTATACAGTAAGCGGGAAATACAATCTCAAAAGCACACACACCGAAAGCGCTAGCACAGCACTGGCTGGTAATGGCGATTCAGTGAACGCAAACCTGCGGACAAACGACGCCAGCTCGACAAAGAGGCAACTGGATAATGTACTTACCTATAATCGCCTGTTCCGCAAAAAGAACCGCCAACTGATCGCCACTGTCAGGCTCGGCCTGGTTGACGATGACCAGAGAGCCAAACTGACTTCGGCAACCAACTACTATAAAAACGGGCTGAAGGATTCAACCGAGTTGATTGACCAGCTAAAACTTTATAGTGGCAGTTCCAGGACATTTGGCACCAAGATCACCTATAATGAACCCTTAACCAGCAAATGGAACCTGGTAACTGAATACAGCCTGAATGTAAACAAATCTACATCGTACCGTAACAGCTACGATGATAAAGACCGCAACAAGGAGTACACCGACCTGAACAGACTCTACAGTAGCAATTTTGATCTCGATGCCACTTCCAATAGCGGTACGATCACGGCCAGGTACCAGGGAACAAAATTGCGGATGGCTCTCGGTTCGGGCCTTTCTTCCATTCTGCTTCATCAGAATGACCTGGACCTCAAAATTCAGAAGAAATATCGTTTTACCGGGTTTACCCCGCAGGCCCAGTTTGGATATAAAATCAAGCCGCAGACAGGTTTTAGTTTTTCCTACCGGGGGAATACAGTTCAACCCAGCCTGACGCAACTGCAACCATTGGCTAACAACACGGATCCACTAAGCATCTATGTAGGTAACTCCAACCTGAGAGTAGGATTTAATCATAACATGAACGTATCGTTTAATGATTTCAAGGTGCTCAAAGGGCGTTACGTGTTTACCAATTTCTCGTTCACGTTTCAACGGAACGCTATTACCAACTTCAGTATTGTAGACTCGTTTGGCAAAACAACGTACAAGCCCGTCAATGTAAACGGGAACTATAACTGGTTTTGGTGGGGTGTCTGGAATTCAGGGCAGGGTGACAAAAAACTTCTTTCCGAGATCCAGCCACAGGCCAACGGAGGCCGTAGTCGCAATTACATCAATGGCCAGAGAAATACCAACACTTATGCGTACATCAGCCTGACCTATCGTTTGCGTTACTCGGTGACTGATAAGTATAACTGGAATATCGGGCCGATGATAAAAAGAAACCTGTCTAAATCTTCTTTACGGCCAACTGCCAATAATAACTACTGGAGCTACGGTGGCAGGGCCGAGTTTTATGTAATGTTT
>DASSFT010000557.1:0-9293 GCA_035694045.1 Chitinophagaceae bacterium | reverse complement strand
AGTTCATGCTGGATTATTTTCCCTTCAGAAGCGTGTTCAAAAAAAGCCTGTTAAGTGAAGTCGAAGATATCGACCAGTATGTCAGGGATAAAACACTCCTTACAAAAGCAAAAAAAATTGATCGCTTAATTGGCCAAATGTTGGACGATTAGGAAGATTGTCCGGTTAAAGCGTTTTCTCTACAAGTGTTTTTTTATCTCTTCGATCAACTCCGTCTTAGTGATTGGCACACCCATGATCTTATTGTATCCCTTTGCATCCACGAAATAAACATCCCGGATAATCTTGATCAACTGGCCATTATTGATCTCAGGTATTAAGACCTTTTCGTAGTTCTTTATTATGTCCCCTAAGTTCTTTGGAAAGGGTCTCAGGTAACGTAAATGGGCGTGAGCCACCGGCTGACCTTTTTTTACAAATTCTGCCACAGCCGATTTGATAGCACCAAAAGTAGAACCCCATCCCAGTACCAACACTTTTCCTTTTTCCGGACCGTTATCAATTTTTTGCTCAGGAATATAATCTGCTATCTTATCAACCTTGCCTTGCCTGATGTTCACCATCAGTTGGTGATTCTCGGGATCATAACTGACATTGCCGGTGATATTTTGTTTTTCCAAACCACCGATACGATGCTCTAATCCTGCAGTTCCGGGCAGCGCCCAGGGCCTGACTAGCTTTTCATCACGGAGATAGGGTTGAAAATTTTCTTCTCCTTCATCTAGCTTCGTCTTGAAATTAACAGTTATCGCAGGCAGGTCTGCCGTTTGGGGAAATCGCCAGGGCTCAGCGCCATTAGCGATATAGCCATCGCTTAAGAATATCACGGGGGTCATATGTTGCACTGCGATACGAACAGCCTCATACACGGCATCAAAACAATCAGCAGGCGTAGAGGCAGAGATCACGGGCATCGGGCTTTCACCATTTCTTCCGTAGTAGGCCTGCAGCAGGTCACTTTGTTCAGTCTTGGTGGGCAATCCTGTAGAAGGCCCGCCTCTCTGGATATCGATAACCAGCAGCGGGATCTCGAGCATCATCGCCAAACCCATTGCCTCTGCTTTCAGAGCCATGCCGGGACCAGAAGTAGTAGTTACACCCAGCGAACCGCCGTAGGCAGCACCAATCGCAGAAGTAATGGCTGCAATTTCATCCTCAGCCTGGAATGTTTTCACTCCGAAATTTTTATGACGAGCCAGTTCATGCAATATATCCGAGGCCGGAGTGATCGGGTAAGATCCAAGAAAAAGCGGTAAGCCGCTTTTTTGCGAAGCTGCGATCAACCCATATGCCAATGCCTGGTTACCCATTACTGACCGGTAAACCCCCGGAGGCATTTTTGCTTTTTCAACCTTATAGATCGTGCTGAAAGTTTCAGTTGTATCTCCAAAATTGTAACCAGCCTGCAGCACCTTGAGGTTACTTTCAAGTATCTCTGGCTTTTTGGAAAATTTGTCCTTCAGGAAAGACACAGTGTTGTCCATGTCTCGTCCATACATCCAGTAGATAAAACCCAGCACGAACATATTTTTGGCCCTGTCCTTTTCTTTCATCCCCATAGTAATGTCCTTCAATGCCTCACGGGTCATCTTGGTGACATCCATTTTTATCACTTCATAATTATCCAGGCTATTATTTTCCAATGGATTTTCCCCTTCTGGATAATTAGCGAGTCGGAGATTCTTTGCATCAAAACCGTCGGTATTGGCAATGATCTTCCCTCCTTTCTTTAAAGCAGTCAGGTTTGTTTTCAATGCTGCAGCATTCATAGCTACCAAAACATCGCAGGCATCACCTGGTGTATAGACCCTGTCAGAGGAAAATCGTAACTGGAAACCGCTGACGCCCGGTAAAGTACCCTGGGGTGCCCTGATCTCGGCAGGGAAATCGGGGAAAGTGGAAAGATCGATACCTAATAAAGCCGTATTGTTGGTAAACTGTGTACCGGTCAATTGCATACCATCGCCGCTATCCCCGGCGAACTTGATCACGACATCATTTAATACTTCCTGTTTGCGGGCCATCGTTATTATGGTGTTTTAAGTTTTGCAATTTACAACAGTTTCGTCAGTTGCCCATGGTCAGTTGTGAGTGGTGAGCGATGAGTTGTCAGTCATGAACGGCGGAAATGTTAATGCTTGTCTAAACGATAACAAAACACCACTCACTACTAACCACTGACCACTCACCTTCATCATTCACCATCTTTTAACTACGGAAATTTGCTTTCCCCTTCTCCGCGTACATAATTTCATTGTCGAAACAAATAACCCCCCAAATTTATGTATTACGCAGACCCAGCCGACGAAGGTGAGCCTTCCAGCGGCTTTTTTAATTTTGCCGCGATTCTCGTTTTTTCCATTTTCCTGATCTCCTGCAGCCACCCTGTTCCAAAAGAAATAGTAGCCAGTTTTACTTCGGAACCGGACACCAGCAAGGCCCCGGTGGTAAAGCCAAAGCCAGTTGCGCCACCCAAGCCCATCAAAAAGAAAAAGAAAATCTACCTGACCTTTGACGATGGCCCGAACAAAGGAACCAGGAACGTGCTTGATATAGTTCAACAGGAAAATGTTCCCGTAACCTTTTTTATCGTAGGTGAGCATGTTTTTGCCAGTATAGGTCAAAACCAGGTGTGGGATAGCCTGAAGATGGCCACGAATATCGAACTGTGCAATCACAGTTATACCCATGCCCATAACCGCTACAGCAAGTTTTATAAAGACCCCAAAACGGTGGTGAAGGATATGGAAAAAACAAAGGAGTCCTTATTACCAGAGAACAATATTGTAAGAGCGCCTGGGCGTAACAGCTGGCGGATCGACAGTCTTCATTTTACGGATATCAAAAAAAGCAAAAAGGCAATGGATTCATTGCAGAAAGCCGGCTTTGTTGTATTTGGCTGGGACCTTGAATGGCACTATGACCCAAAAACTCTTGCCCTGAAAAATACGGCCGATGAATTATTGAACCAGATAGATAGTGTATTTAATAACGATAAAACTAAAACCAGGGATAACATGGTACTACTGGCACATGACCAGGTCTATCAAAAAAGCGCGGACTCTCTCCAGCTCAGGGAATTTATCCAGAAGCTAAAAAAGAAAGACGAATATGAATTAGCCCTCGCAAGCAGCTACCCCGGAATTTTGAAATAGACTTGAATAATGAATTATGAATAAGATAGCAACCTTATAATCACATGAACCGCCTCAAATGGGGCGGTTCATTCACAATTCTAAATTCATAATTCGAATTTACTCCCTTCCATCAAACAGGTTCCCCAACCCTCCCAATATACTTCCTTCTTCTTTCCGGTGGTAGGTACCATATTCAACAATTCGTCCCGCCAACCTGCTGATCGGTAAAGACTGTATCCACACTCTTCCAGGTCCTTGCAACCTGGCAAAGAACAAACCCTCGCCACCAAACAACCAGTTTTTGACACCCCTGACAAATTCGATATCGAAATCAATGGTAGGAGTATAGGCAACAATACACCCAGTATCCACTTTTAATACCTCGCCAGGCACCAATACCTTTTCAACAATATACCCGCCTGCATGCATAAAGGCCATTCCATCACCCTGAATTTTTTCCATAATAAACCCTTCCCCACCAAAGATGCCGGTACCCAGTTTTCGTTGAAAATGGATGCCCACACTCACGCCTTTAGCCGCGCACAAGAAAGCATCTTTCTGGGCAATGATCGTTCCTCCCAGCTGCTGCAGGTCCATCGGGATGATCTTGCCAGTATAAGGAGCTGCAAAGCTGACTTTCTTTTTTCCCTGGCCCGCATTGGTAAATGCAGTCATAAACAGGCTTTCACCCGTGAGAACGCGTTTACCTGCCGACATCAATTTTCCCAATAGGCCTGTCGGTTGTTGTGCCGATCCATCGCCGAATATGGTTGCCATTTGGATCCCGTCTTCCATCATCATCATGGCACCGCTCTCAGCGATAGCGGTTTCGCTGGGGTCCAGTTCGATTTCAACAAACTGTAATTCTTCCCCATAGATCTTGTAGTCAATTTCATGGTTGGTTCGTGTTGAGTAACTCATGACTGAAAATTTTTTTTCAAAGTTAGAAAAGACAAGCTCTGCGTGGACGTCTAATCGGTGAACGGCATTTTTTTCAGGCCGGGTTACCTTATCTTCATACTCCTCACACTAAAAATCAAAATTTCTTTTATGAAACAAAAATTGCTGCTTCTTTCCGGTTTATCCGTCTTCTTAGCCGGGATCGCATTCGGCCAGGCTAAACTGGTTGAAAAAGTCACCAAACAAGGAAATGAGATCATTATACCTTATGAAAAATATGTATTTCCTAATGGGTTGACCCTGATCGTGCACGAGGATCACAGCGACCCGGTGGTACACGTGGATGTCACCTACCACGTCGGTTCAGCGCGGGAAGAGATCGGCAAGTCCGGCTTTGCGCACTTCTTCGAGCATATGATGTTCCAGGGAAGTGCTCATGTGAAAGACGAACAGCATTTTAAGATCGTAAGTGATGCGGGCGGAACACTGAACGGCAGTACTAACCGTGACCGAACCAACTATTACGAGACTATCCCAAGCAATCAACTGGAAAAAGCGATCTGGCTGGAAGCCGACCGTATGGGCTATTTGCTCGACTCGGTAACCCAGCGAAAATTCGAGATACAAAGAGCTACAGTAAAAAATGAAAGAGGCCAGAACTATGATAATCGCCCCTATGGTTTGACCAGCGAGTATTCAGCCAAGAACTTATATCCCTACGGTCATCCTTATTCATGGCTGACCATCGGTTATATCGAGGAGCTGAATAAAGTTAATGTAGAGGATCTTAAGAATTTCTTTTTACGCTGGTACGGACCAAATAATGCAACGTTGACTATTGGCGGCGACGTAAAAACTGCTGATGTTGTAAAACTTGTCCAGAAATATTTTGCTCCCATTCCGCGTGGTCCGGAAGTCACACCGGTAAAGTTGGATCCGGTGGTCGTAGACAAAGACCGCTATGTAAGTTATGTTGACAACTATGCAAGAGCATCACAGTTGAGGTTAGTATATCCAACCGTTCCTGATTATCATCCCGATGAAGCAGCCCTGGCTTGCCTGGCACAGGTGTTAGGCGGAGGCGGCGGATTTGGAGGAGGTCGTGGTGGCCGTGGCGGCGGAGGTGGTGGCGGTGGCAACCGTAATTCTGTTTTTTATCAAACGATATTAAAACCTCAGAAAGCTTTACAAGCCAGCGCTAATAGCCAATTGTCAGAATTAGCAGGTGAATTTTCCATTTCGATCACCCCCTACCAGGGTAAATCGCTGGAAGAAATGGAACAACTGATCAATGAGGCTTTTGCTGAATTTGAAAAAAGAGGTGTGACGGATGACGACATCGAACGTTTCAAGAATGAATTTGAAAGCAGGACGATCAACGGTCTCGCCAGTGTATCAGGGAAAGTAAGCCAGCTGGCAGCCTTTCAAACTTTTGCCGGTAACCCCAATATGATAAAAAAATTACTCGGTGAATACAGCAGGCTGACCAAGGAAGATGTAATGAAGGCTTATGAAAAGTATATCAAAGGGAAGCCGCATGTTATATTGAGCGTGTTGGCCAAGGGACAGGAAAACATGATCGCCAGGGACGATAATTATATAATAGACAAAACACATTATGTAGCTCCCAATTATGGTTATGAAGGATTGAAGTATGTAAAGGGAAAAGACAATTTCGATCGCGGTAAGATCCCCGGCAACGGGCCTAACCCGGTAGTAAAGGTTCCGGCTTTCTGGAGAAAGGATCTTCCGAATGGAATTAAAATGATCGGCACTGAGAATACGGAGATACCAACTGTTACTATTTCAATTACCATCCCCGGTGGACACCTGTTGCAGGCAAACCATCTTGACAAAGTTGGTCTGTCCAATCTTTTTGCCCGAATGATGAATGAGGACACAAAGAATTACAGCGCGGAACAGTTTTCCCTGGAATTGCAAAAGCTGGCAAGTTCGGTAACAGTTAGCAGCGGAAAGGATGAGATCTCATTTAATATACAGTGTTTGAAAAAGAACCTGGACAAGACATTGACCCTGCTCCAGGAGAGAATGTTCAACCCGAAATTCTCTGACGAAGCTTTCCAACGCATAAAGAGACAAACGATGGAAGGTTTTAAACAAAGCAAATCTCAACCTGCCACGGTAGCCAGCGACGTCATCGCGAAGATCAATTTTGGACCCAACAATATTTTAGGAATGGATGAGGGCGGTACGGAAAACACGGTTCCCAATATCACGCTCGACGATATCCAGGGTTATTATGACAACTACATCACCAACAAGGGAATGAAAGTAGTGATTGTAGGTGATGTTAAACAAGCAGACATCTTATCCAAGCTTGCATTCTTAAATAAATTGCCGAATAAGAAAGTCGAATTACCCAACGTGGCTGCTACTCCAATGGCAAACGGACAGTCCCAAATTTACCTGGTAGATATTCCAAAAGCGGCACAAACGGAATTCCGGGTAGGCTATAACACAGGCCTTAAATATGACGCTACAGGTGAGTATTACAAAGCCGGGTTGATGAACTTTATTTTTGGAGGATCATTTAATGGGAGGATCAACATTAATCTCCGGGAAGATAAAGGCTGGACTTATGGAGCCCGTTCCTCTTTCAATGGTGATGAATACGGTGGCGATTTTCAATTCAGTTCAGGCATAAAAGCTGAAGCTACCGACAGCGCTTTATTCGAAGTCGTTAAAGACCTGAAAAACTATTCAGAATACGGTGCTACTGACGAGGAGTTGATATTCCTGAAAAACGCTATCGGGCAACGGGATGCCTTACGGTATGAAACAGGTTTTCAGAAAGCTGGTTTCATCCGCACGATCCTTGACTACAACCTCCCGGCTAACTATACCGAGATACAGCAGAAAATCCTCAGGGGAATGACCAAAGCTGAGATCGATGCGCTGGCAAAAAAATATATTGATGTCACCAAATTGAATATGCTGTTGGTTGGAGATAAGGCCAAGATCCTGCCGGGGTTGAAACGCCTGGGTTATCCAATCGTTGAGCTCGATGTGGAAGGAAAACCCGTTGAGAAAAAAGCATTCTAAGTACAGAAGTTCGAATCCCGATAGCTATCGGGACGAAATCCGAAAATGGCTTCCAAAGCGGTTGCTGTTTTCGGATTTCGGCATTTCTGGCCTCGGTATTTCGAACTTCGGCATTTTCTGCTTCGGATTTTTCCCGTGATTTTGATAAATGGCGAACGTTTAAAACCGGATTTCCTTAATTTGCCAGACCTTCCAAAAACTATTTATATGAAACACAAACTATTACTGCTAAATGTCTTTGCTTTATTTATACTGGTAGGCGCAATCGCGCAGCCCAGCGTCACCGCCAACGAGGCC
The DNA here is from genome assembly GCA_035694045.1 of Chitinophagaceae bacterium. Classification (GTDB taxonomy): domain Bacteria; phylum Bacteroidota; class Bacteroidia; order Chitinophagales; family Chitinophagaceae; genus VBAT01. The sequence goes on along the minus strand of DASSFT010000557.1, from coordinate 1,896 downwards.
AAACTCGTTGAGAAAGTAGTGAAGCAGGGCAATGAACTGGTTATTCCTTACGAGAAATATGTTTTACCCAATGGTCTGACCCTCATCGTTCATGAAGATCACAGCGACCCTGTAGCTCATGTTGATGTGACCTACCACGTGGGTTCTGCAAGAGAAGAGATCGGGAAATCGGGTTTCGCCCATTTCTACGAGCACATGATGTTCCAGGGCAGCGATCACGTTGGAGACGAGCAACATTTTAAGATCGTGACGGCTTCGGGCGGAACACTCAATGGAAGCACCAATACCGACCGCACCAATTATTTCCAGACTGTTCCTTCCAATCAATTGGAAAAAATGATTTGGCTGGAAGCAGACCGTTTGGGCTTTCTGCTCGACGCGGTGACACAAAAGAAATTTGAAGTACAAAGAGAGACAGTGAAGAATGAACGGGGACAGAATTACGATAACCGGCCTTATGGATTAGTGTTTGAGGAAATTTCCAAGAACATGTATCCTTATGGTCATCCCTATTCCTGGCTGACTATTGGCTATATCGAGGACCTGAACAGGGTGAACGTAAATGATCTGAAGAATTTCTTTCTGCGCTGGTATGGCCCCAATAATGCAACAATAACAATCGGTGGAGATGTGAATACGGCTGAAGTGGTAAAGATGGTAGAAAAGTATTTTGGCCCGATACCCAGGGGTCCTGAAGTAAAAGATATGGAGCCCATGGTACCTACTCTTACCAAACACCGCTTTGCTTCTTACGTTGATAACTATGCCCGGCTTCCATTGATGGTAAGAGCATATCCCACGGTTCCTAACTATGCTGAAGACCTCCCCGCCTTATCCTGCCTGGCACAGATCCTGGGACAGGGAAATAATTCAGTGCTTTACCAGCAATTGACCAAAAAGCAATTAGCCTTGCAGGCAAGTTGTTTCACTGCACCATTTGAATTATCGGGCTTCCTCGCATTCCAGATCATTCCTTTTCCTGGTAAGTCATTAGCCAATATGTATTACCTGCTGGATAATGCACTCGACAGTTTCGAAGTAAGGGGAGTCACTGATGATGATATCGCAAAATTCAAGGGCGCTTACGAATCTCAGTTGATAAATGGATTGCAGAGTGTCGCCGGTAAAGTTTCTCAATTGGCAGCATTCCAAACGCTTGCCAAAGGTAATCCCAACATGATCGGTAAGTTGATGAAGATGTATCAGTCCGTCACGAAGGAAGATGTGATGCGAGTGTATAACAAATACATCAAATACAAACATTGTGTAACTATAAGCGTGTTACCCAAGAACCAGGAAAAGCTGGCTGTGGGCGACAATAACTATAAAATCGATGAAAGCGGCTATATGGCCCCGAATTATGGTTACGAAGGTTTAGTTTATAACAAGGCTAAAGACAATTTTGACCGCAGTATAATGCCACCCAATGGTGCAAATCCAGTTGTGAAAGTGCCTGCTTTCTGGAGAAAAGACTGGCCAAGCGGGATAAAGATAATCGGGACGGAGAACTCGGAATTGCCCCTCGTTACCCTGAATATTAAAATTCCCGGAGGTCACCTGTTAAATGCCAACGATCTTTCCAAAGCGGGTCTTGCATCCATCTTCACAGACCTGATGACCGAGGATACAAAAAAATATACGGCCGAAGAAATGAGCCGCGAATTGCAAAAGCTGGGAAGCACCATTAATGTATTCAGTGATAATGACAATATATCTTTCCAGGTACAGTCACAGAAGAAAAATGTTGATGCTACACTGGCCTTGTTACAGGAAAGAATGTTCAATCCAAAATTCACACAGGCCGCTTTCGACCGTATCAAAAAGCAAAACCTGGAAAGTTTTAAAGTTGCCAAGTCGCAACCTGCATCGGTCGCATCTGACGTTTATGCAAAACTG
>DASSFT010000556.1:0-3762 GCA_035694045.1 Chitinophagaceae bacterium | reverse complement strand
GTATACCCCCTTCTCTTAACATTGCTTTTCTCCCGCTGTACCGTCCCATATCCGAGAAACGTTCACCTCCATTATCGCTGGTGAAGATGACAACAGTATTATTGGAAAGCCCTTCTTCATCCAGAGCTTTCAAAATGGCTCCAACCGCATCATCCATACTTTTTACCATGGCAGCATACGTTAGTGCCGAACCTCCTTTTCTCCAATTATCATTACCAAGTGCATATACGCTGTCACCCGGGGCCTGCCAGGGCCAATGTGGCGCGTTAAACGTAATGCTTAAAAAAAAGGGCCGGCTATGGTCCCGGTGAATTATATCGATGGCCTTTTCCGCAAGGAGGTCCGTCAGGTACCCTTTTTCTTTCACCGGCCTGTCTCCTTCAAAAAGATCGTTTTTCCCATCAGGACTGGTATGAGAGATATAATCAATACCGCCGCCATGAAATCCAAAAAAATAATCAAACCCGTTCTTCATCGGGCTGAATTGGGGTGTAAAACCCAGGTGCCATTTGCCTACCAGGAAAGTTTCATACCCGCCCTTATGGAGCAATGTTGCGATAGAAGTTTGATCAGGCGTCAACCCGATCGAACTATCTCTTTTTGACCAGTCTAACGGCTCCTGCAACCCAACCATTGTACGTGCAGGATAACGGCCGGTCATAAACGATACACGAGTCGGCGTGCAAAGCGGGCCACCACTGTAGGCGCTGATGAATCGTACTCCCTGCGATGCAAGTTCGTCCAGGTTCGGTGTCTTATAATCCTTGCGCCCGTAACTGCTTAGATCGGCATAACCCAGGTCATCCGCCATCATGTAGATGATATTTGGTCTTGTCTGGGCGGAAACGGCAATAACCGAAAAACTAAACAGGCAAATCAGGAGTGTTTTGAATAGCATGAGTGTTGGCTTGAATTTATTTATTTCCGCAAAGACACGAAACATAACGCATCCAGGATCCTGTGCGTGGTTGCGGGTTATCTATTTTATATTTTCAAAAAGACATACGCCCGACCAGACCCAATCTCCTTTTGGCCCCTCAGGTTCCGGGTAGTCTGCAAAAGCAATCATATCGGGTGGCAGCCGTTTTAACGCAGCGGCAGCTTTTAATTGCGACTTTGCCTCCAAACATTTCCATCCATACCGGAGAAAAAATAATTCTCCTTCTTTGGGTGCAAACTTCAACGGGGCATTGGCTGCTTCAAGGAATGAACCCATTTCTTTTTGAGCCAATTGAAGGAGACCTGGTGACATCAGGTCAAAAACCCAGCGCCTGAAATGAGACTGGTCGGAAAGATCACCTGACAGCGTCTCTGCTGATTCGTCATCAAGGTAGCCGATTAGTCCTTCGGAGGCAACCAGTGCTTTTTTACATTTTTGATTCAATTCCCGAAAGATCGTCTGCCTTGCCAGTTGGTCGGAGAGGTCCACGCGAATGCTTTCGAGCTTGCATTTCGGTCGTTCATTTTTCAAAACAGACTCTTTATAGTCCATGATACCTGGCAGATCAATTTCCACCCATTGCAAAGATGAGGGCAAATCCATCCGGTAAGGTCTTGCATCCAGCCCTGATGCGAGATTGATGATCATGTCAAAACCCTGTTGGACATGATTGGTTATGAATTCATCAATTAAATACGTCCTGGCCAAAAAAGACCAACTGTTTTTCTTTGCAAATCCAATTGCATTGGCGATCTGTTCTCCTCGTTCTCCCGCGAGCTTCCGTGCAAAAGGATCTTTAAAAAGCCCATCCGGTCTCTCCGTTTCTTCGGCCCTGTACATAGCAACCCAGCGGGCCGTGTCTGAAATATTTCTTATCAGCGGTTCCATGGATGTATTTGAAAACAAAGGTATCCTTATGTAGGTATTCTCTCAATATCTTTTTACATTAAGTGTTTACAAGCCTTGTTTGTGTAAAAACTCCACATTTTTTTTGCCTGATGGCGTTTACCATCGTGTCACCGATTGTATTGAATGCACAGGAAATTTTTACCTGGGGAAAAGAAAAGGAATTTTGCAATCCCTCCGTTATCGGTTTGCCGAGAGCAAAAGCTGTAATTATAAAATATGAGGTTCAACCGACCTGACACCAGAAGCCCGATGAGCGTCACTCTTCTATCTTATCTTCAGCTTTCTCCGCGTTTTCCGTGATGTCTCCTGCTTTGAAGAGAATGTTTTTGGCGACAGTTTTCCATTTGTCTTTCTTGCGAAGTAGGAATTCAAGGTCCATCGAGAAATGAATGAACTCTTCTTTTTGCGCATTTTCCATGATCGCCCTGGCTTCCTTATCCTTTTCCACCGATATCCGTTGTTCATACCAGTTGATCGCTTCTGCTTCTTCTATCAGAGATTGTATCATTCGTGCAAACGTCCGCGTAGTTTGCGACAATTCTTCCGCAGGTTCATGGTATTGTTCTGCCATAATTATTGGTATTAAAAAGTAATAAAAAATCTTTGGCTGATAACAGCACCCTTGTTTCAAAACAAAGATAGTTGCTTCGGTTTCTCGCTTTTTTCACGGCGAACGAGTTTGATCGGAGCCGGCACACCATCAATCGAAAACACTTCGGTTTCTTTATGTCTCGAAGCGACAATTATATTCGTGCTGCCTGCATATTGCCGGAATAGTGTGTCCACTATCTCCGGTTTGTTATTGTTCTTTGAAAGGTGGGATAATATCAGGTGGCTCATGAAGGCAGCGCGGTGTTTTTTGAAAAGCTCCAGCGCCTGGATATTGGACAAATGGCCTTTTCCATCAGAGATCCTTTTTTTCAGGTAATACGGATAACCTCCGTTCATCAGCATGTCTTCATCATAGTTAGCCTCCAGGAAGGCTGCGTGGCACTGTTTAAAATGCTGGATGACCTTCTTACAGGCGATGCCGACGTCAGTTATAACTCCTATGTTGACAGAGGAGGAAGACACCACGAAACTATGTGGGTCACTGGCATCATGTTCTTTTTGAAAGGCCGTGATGGTAAGATTACCAATTCCGACTGGTTCATCGGCTTTGAAGCGTCTCACGAGTTTCTTTTCGAGTTCGAGATTTCCCAGGCGTTGAGTGGCGGCGGTGATATAGACGGGCAACTGGTATTTTCTGGATAGAACAGGGAGACCGCTGATATGATCACTGTGTTCATGTGAAATAAAGATCGCTTTTACTTTTTCGAGACTCAGGCCCGAACGTTTCATCCGTTTCTCGGTTTCCCGGCAACTGATGCCGGCATCGATCAATACGGCTTCCTGGTCGTTTCCGATATAATAGCAATTTCCGTTGCTACCTGAGTTAAGCGAGCTTATATACAGCGGCATGGTTAAGTATGGCCGGCAAATTACTGAATCAAAATGAGCAGTGATGAGTTGCTATCAATGTTTTTCTCACAAATAGTGTTTCTTTAAAATATCTTCCCCGTATTCAATGCCTTTTTTCTCATTGGTCCTGGATAAGGGTTACTGATGTAACGGTTAATTTACAGCAATGGATGGCCGGCTGTTAGTGCAATGGCATAATTTTGAGGGGCAAATAATTTTCCTGACTATAAACTTGCTATATGACAACCGTAAACGTGTACCTGACCTTTAATGGTAATTGTGAAGAGGCCTTCAATTTTTACAAGTCAGTGTTTGGTGGAGAATTCCCTTACATAGGCCGGTATAAGGATATGCCATCGGATGAAGGTAAACCCACAGACCCAAAAGACGCGAACAGGATCATGCATGTTTCGTTGCCTGTGAGCAAGGAGACTATGCTAATGGGCAGTGAT
>DASSFT010000555.1:0-2279 GCA_035694045.1 Chitinophagaceae bacterium | reverse complement strand
TGGTGCCCAAGGGTTTTGTGCGGTTGCTGGGCAAACTGGCCGAACTAACCGATTCAGGGATACAAATTCATTTTTTTGTGGGGAATCATGACATGTGGATGAAGAATTACCTGCTCAAAGAGCTGAATATTCCCGTTTATTTTCACCCTAAAGAATTTGAACGCCTGGGCAAAAGGTTCTTGATTGGACATGGTGATGGTTTGGGACCCAACGATCATGGGTATAAACGATTAAAGAAAATATTCCGCAACCCCGCCTGCCAATGGTTGTTTGGCATATTGCCTCCCAGGGTCGGAATGGGAATAGCGCATTATATGAGCCGCCGCAGCCGGATCAAGACCGGCTTTTCCGACGAAAAATTCCTCGGGGAAGACAAAGAATGGCTGATCATTTACTGCAAAGAAGTATTAAAAAAAGAAAATTTCGACTTTTTTGTGTTCGGGCATAGACACCTGGCCATTGATTATCGTCTGGATGAAGGGGCCCGGTATATTAACCTGGGCGACTGGATCCGTTTTTATACCTATGCGGTTTTTGATGGGCAAACTCTCCAGTTAAGATCGTATAAAGGCAACGATGCAGAAATTATCCGTAAGTAATGATCAAAAAAATAACCATCTCTCTCGTCTTTATCGTACTGGCGATTGTCGCACGGTCGCAGACTGATACTTTGTTCCGCACGGTAAGAACGGTTACTGGCGATATAGTTGATTTTACAGTTGACAACCTGGATAATATCTACCTCATCAGCAGCAGCAACCAGGTAAAGAAATTAAATGCAAACGGGGATTCGGTGGCCGTTTTCAACAATGTCAAAAAATATGGACAGGCTACTCTTATCGATGTCTCGAATCCTTTAAAGGTATTGTTGTACTACCGCGATTTTGCCACGATCGTAGTGCTCGACCGTTTCCTGTCAGTTCGTAACACCATTGACCTGCGGCGGCAAAATATTTTACAGGTTAAAGCAATAGGTCAGTCCTACGATAATAAGATTTGGGTATACGATGAGTTAGAAAATAAGCTGAAGAAAATAGATGAGGATGGGTCTGTATTGGGTGAAACGCCCGATTTCCGCCAGCTGTTCGACCCTACTCCATCACCCCAAAGAATATTTGATGAGGACCAATACGTTTATCTCTATGATTCTTCAATGGCGGTTTATGCATTCGACTATTATGGAGCATTAAAAAATAAAATACCCATCAGGCACTGGGATAATTTCAAAGTGTCTGGTAAATATATTTATGGTTCAGATGAAGGCAATTTATACCGATACAGCATCAGGACCCTGCTGACAGAAGAATGGAAACTTCCTGCAGAACTGCAGCATGCCCGGTCTTTCAACTTTACATCTACCCGCCTGTATGCACTAAGAAAAGACCGCGTTGATATTTATAATTTCCACTAGCGGCTGCTGCAAAGTATTCGATATTTTTGCGGTCCAAATGGAGTTGGTTCATGAATGATTTTTTGAACGAGGTATGGTTCAGCAATACGGTTAGGAATTACCTGGTCGTGCTCGGAGTGATCGTTTTTGTGTTGGTGCTAAAACGATTCATATCGAGGTATTTCGCCGGCCTGCTGTTCAAGGTGCTTAACAGGGTTTGGAAAAACCTGGACCGCGAGTCATTTAAGAGCCTTGTAGCAGAACCCCTGGGCCTGTTTATTGTAATATTCGTGTCTATTGTTTCTTTACACAAACTGAACTTCCCTGCAAGATGGAATTATGAAATATATGATTTTAGTCTAAAAACTATAGTTCATTGTATCGGTACCATCATTCTTATCGTATCGTTCACCCGGTTATTGCTGCGCACAATTGAATTCATCTCTGTTATCCTCGAAAAGAAAGCAAACCTGACGGTTGACCAGGCCGATAACCAGCTCGTTGTTTTCTTCCGTGATTTTTTCAAGGTGATCATTTTTATCATCGGGATCCTGATGATCTTAAAATTCGCTTTCCATCTTGATATCAGCAATATGCTTACAGGCTTAAGCATCGTTGGCGCCGCGGTGGCGCTAGCTTTGCGGGAAAGCCTTGAAAACCTGATTGCTTCTTTCATTATCTTTTTCGACAAACCCTTTACCCAGGGCGATCTTGTGAAGGTTCAGAACGTGACCGGCAACGTCGAAAAAATCGGTTTGCGCAGCACAAGAATTAGGACCGACCAGAAAACCTATATCACCGTTCCCAATAAACAGATGGTGGACAGTATTCTTGATAATTTATCGCTTCGCAGCCAGTTAAAAGGTGAATTGAGGTTGCAGGTGGCCTT
>DASSFT010000554.1:0-4577 GCA_035694045.1 Chitinophagaceae bacterium | reverse complement strand
ATGCCAGAGATGGATATCAGGACCATTAAGCGCCGTCATGACGGCCCAAACATGACGGTAATTTGCTGGCAATCACTGGTGATACTGCTAAAAAATGATGATGCTAGCCAGACCCAACTGGCCAAGTCTTCATAATATCAAGCATTGATTGGTGATGTTTGATCAATATGCAGGGCAACGCAGGATTATTATTGACAAAACCTGCAATTTGGAACAGCATTTGCCTTGAAAATAAATGCCGTCTATACCCCTTGAAAGATTAAACCAGTGAGATATGACAAGCAAAGAGAGCCATTTTTCAGCCAGGCAACCCTGTTATTTCCTGACCTTTAGCACGGTGGACTGGATCGATATATTCATTCGCCCCGTTTATAAACAGATCATTGTTCATTCCCTCAATCATTTTATAGAGCATAAAGGCCTGAATGTTTACGCCTGGTGCCTGATGTCCAATCATCTTCATTTATTGGTACAGGCAAGGGAGAATTGTGTGATAGCGGAAATAGAAAAAGAGTTCAAATCATTTACGACAAAAAAAATACTCCAGGATATAGATACTGAACCTGATACCCGGCGCAAATGGATGATGCAACATTTTGAGAATTTCGGCAACCTGCTGGGTTTTATGAAAAAATTCCATGTTTGGCAGACCTGCAGCACCCCGGTTTTTGTAGATCCGTTTAAAAAGGAATCGCTTATTGAATACGCCGACTTCATCCATTCTAATCCTGTCCGTGACAGGATCGTTGACAGCGGTTCTGATTATTTATATAGCTCAGCAAGAGATTACGCGGGGATGAAAGGGCTGGTGAACATCACCAAGCTTCCTCATATTGAACAAATGATAACTGCGGAGACGACCAGCAGCTTCTACGGAAAGTTTATTCGCAATTGATCCAGCTCAGCCCAGGGTTTTTATTACTTCGTTCCGGAATAATTTCCCAATAGGTATTTCTGTATTGTGTACTTCGATCAGTTCGGAAGTAAAGGATTTTATATGCCGCGCAGAGACGATATACGAGCGATGGCTGCGTATGAATTCTTTTTCCGGCAACATGGCTTCAACCGAGCTTATAGATTGCTTCGTCATGATCATACCGTTAGCGGTAAAGATCTTGACATAGTCTTTCATGCTTTCGATATAAAAAATATCCTGCAGCATCACCTTGATCATTTTCCTGTCGGCCCTGAAATACACAAATGATTCGGTTTTCTTTTCCTCAACAGGCGGTTCCTGCCGGGAGGGCGTTTGCTGGTAGACCTTATTTACCGCCCTCAAAAACCGCTCAAACTGGATCGGTTTTACCAGGTAATCCAGCACATCCAACTCGTAACCTTCAAGGGCATATTCAGGATAGGCAGTCGTAAAAATGACTTTTGGCGGATTCTTCAATGTTTTCAGAAATTCATTACCATTCAGTTGCGGCATACGGATATCGAGGAACATCAGGTCAACCTGCTGTTCCCGGAGCACGGCAAAAGCCTGCATGGCATTAGCGCATTCGCCAGCCAACTGCAAACTGGGTACCTGTTCCAGGTAACGCCGGATGATCTCCCTTGCAGGGGGTTCATCATCTATTATAAGACATCTTATCCTGTTAGGCTCATGCATAAATAACCCGCTTGTCGGCGAGCGGTTTCAACCGCTGATCTTTTATCTGTTCTAATTCAATTTTCAAATTAATAATAAACACTTCCGGGTCATTAGTGACTATGAATTCATATTTCCCGGGATAAAGTAACGATAGCCGTTTCTCCACATTGGATATTCCAATTCCTTTCGTTTCACCCGTAGTTTTTTCTGTCGTTTTCCCATTAAGCAGCTTCATCCGCATTTCGTTATTCTCGATCGTGATCTTTAGGCTCACCCACGGCTGCTCAAGCATGTGGCTGGCACCATGTTTAAAACAGTTTTCCACGAGGGGTAGCAGGAGCAGGGGAGCGATATAAAGCTCGTTGTGTTGTTCCGGCAGGTCGAGATGGACATCCAGTTTATTGCCATACCGTATCTGTTCAAGATTGATATAGTCCCTGATAATTTTAAGTTCACTCGACAAAGGAACTACACGCTGGTTGCAATCGTACAACATGAAGCGCAACAGGTCCGACAATCCCGACACCATTTTAGCGGCGACAGGCGAACTGTTTTGTGTATAGGAATAGATATTGTTTAACGTGTTGAATAAAAAATGGGGATGAATCTGTGCTTTTAAAAGTTGAAGCTGAGACTCTACGTTTTCTTTTTGCAGCTGTAGGTTTCGCTGCTCTTTTATGTACCAGTGTTTCATGAGTTTGATAGCGGCAGCGATACCACCTACAGTTATCGCGCCGCGGAGCCCGGCCAGGAGTGACAGGTGAAATTGGACTGAAGACAGGCGGTAGGGACTAAACCTATAGGCTTCGCCGATCACGGTTATGCGTAACGGATCGATGATGAACTGGCCAATGATAGTAGATACAACCGCGGTACCGAAAAAGCAGAGGATCGTCCAGGCAGCAGTATGCCAGTATTTCTGTTTCAATAAGAACCGGGGAATGACAAAGTACATCAGCGAGTAAGCCAGGAATATATGAGCCACTAAGAAAATAAACGACTCGAGCATCGACAAAGGCAACTGCCTGAAATAGGAAAAAACGCTATTGGCTGCAATAAATGTATACAGAAAGCCCTGGAATACCCCCCAGAAAAGCCAGAAGGCCAGGTGCCGGCGGACTCGGTACTTCCACTGATCGGAAAATATGAAAGGATATTTTTGCATGTGAACCGTAATAAAATTACGATGCTCCGGGTTGTATTCAAACTGGTGAATCTGGATTGTCGTCATACGGTTGATTTTAGGCGACGAAAGGATGATTGCCACGGATACACGGATTATTTTAGAAAGATTCCGTGGCTCCGTGACAGGCACAGGGATAACCCTGGTTGTGGGTTTGTTTAACGGAAAACAGCCGATACATACGTTTTATTTTCCTCCGGTTTTTTGTTCTTTTCCCAGGCTGTTAAAGCCGATTCCAGGGCTATTTTTAGCTTCATTTTTACCTTTTTTTTCTTGAGGTTAATCTTCATGCCGGTGACGGTCTCTGTATAGATAAGGGTATTATCATTGTTATAAAACCGGATAACATGATCGAGTGGATGATGGATATTGCTCTCGAGGACCCAGTAACCTTTATCGGAGACCCATCGCGGGGCGCCAGGTTGTTTTCCTGCTTGCGCCATAGAGCAAAATGCGGCAAGACTGAATGCCGCTACCAGCAGGTATGATCTTATTTGTTTCATAGCTAAAATTTTAAATGTTATTATTTGATAGCTTAAAAATATTGAGCGGGAAAAGGAAAAATTTGAGATAACGACCAGCGAAGGACCCCGTATGCCGGAAAGCCAATTAAGACTGACGAAAGATTGCGACGGGAGAATATGTCGTTTGGCGACGATAAATGGCGTAAGAGTGTTAAGATTTTCTATATAGGCGTGCTAAAAATGGAGATAGTTTATTGCCCTGTTTATATTTGCTTTATCTCCAAAGCCGTTTTCCCGCATGCCGAGCCGCCGACGCAAAAAAAAGATCATACGCCGCCTCACTCCTTTTATCATTGTTATCGTAGTGGGTTTCGCGGGGTGGGTGGGATATCGCTGGTGGCGATATGAAAAAGCAAAATTTACACGTTATCCGGAGTTTGGGATAGCGATACCGAATGAATATTCTATTCATGGGATCGATGTATCCAAATACCAGGACATCATTGCCTGGGAGGAAGTAAGCGCCATGCGGGTAAACAACATCCAGATCCGGTTTGCTTTTATCAAGGCGACCGAAGGCATTGATAATACCGATCCGCAATTTCGACGCAACTGGCGAAGAGCTAAATCAAACAATATGGCAAGGGGCGCTTACCATTTTTTTGTGGCTTCAAAAGATGGAAAGTTGCAGGCGCAGAATTTTATCAAGCGGGTTGAACTGGAACCCGGCGATCTGCCTCCCGTACTCGACATTGAATTGCGAAATGGCACCGGTATCGAGCAACTTAAAAGAGAAGCGCGAAAATGGCTGGAAACAGTAGCGAATTATTATGGCGTTGTTCCCATTATTTACACCAACGTGGATTTTTATCGAAATAATCTCGGAACCGAATTTGATAAATACCCGCTGTGGGTGGCGCATTATTATGAAGAACAGCAGCCGAGGATACAACGAGACTGGATCTTTTGGCAGCATAATGACCAGGGGAATGTAAATGGAATTACTTCCAAGGTTGATTTCAATGTCTTCAAGGGAGATTCGAATGAGTTTAGGAATATTCTTGTGCGCTAGTTGGTAAAAAGGCCTACTTTTTTCTTATTTTCTAGCTTCTGAACATGAGACAATCGGCGTGCAGATAGGTTTCTTTCCCTCCTTTTTCCCTTGATGGAAAAAGAAGCAAAAAGATCAATCCGATTTGATGGTCACCATTTCCGATGACTGTTGTTTTCCTACAACAAATCGGCGATATCACCCCGCTATTCGAGGGGCTCAAGGTCGAAGTCCTCGCGTCGTGCAATACGACCACCCGGGAAGCGCTGTATTCTGTCTTGCTTT
>DASSFT010000553.1:0-4058 GCA_035694045.1 Chitinophagaceae bacterium | reverse complement strand
CCAGCTTCCGTCATTACCGATATAAGGATCGTGCGGCAGTTCGACCGTAAATCCCCCGTAGGAAGGCGTATATTTTTTCCAGGTGGTTTGTGCTTCGGCAGCTTTGTATTCCTTGAACTGGATGCTATTGAAGAACCGGTCGGCTTCATCGCCATTCTTTACATAATCACCCGTACCACTCATTTTGAAGAAGATTATCTCGAATGGAGTGATGAAAATATTATAGCGTTGCACATCCCCGCGACGGGTTTTGTTGGTAAGCGCAAAACCTTTATAACCGTTCTTTACAATATTCGTTTTGGTAATGATCTTGCCAGGGACATTTTCATACAGGAGGCTGTCAACATTTTTATAAACATCTTCCGTGCTGTGTCCCCACATCCAGGCGTTGGTCATGACCCGGGTAACCATGTAGTAGCTTCCATTGGCCATATCGGCATACTGGCGCTGGTCGAGCGAGCCATCATCGCCAAATTTGTAAAATTTACCGGGGATATCAACCTTGAATAAACCATCGTCAGCCGCCTGTGTAGCAAAGCTCACAGGTACTCTTAATTTTTCAACCGAGCTTTTGTGCTGGCTATCTCTCTCTCCCATTTTAACCGGGCGAAGCTTGTATCCCATCCTCCGCAACAGTTCGATCACACCACGGTTACCTGGCAAATGCGCAGCACCAACACCCACAAATAGTGAGGAATGGGTACGCAGGATAGAATCGATCGAGTTAGCCTGTATCTCATTTCTTTTGTATAAAAATTTTTCATCAAAAGCCGCTGAGAAACTATTGTATTTATTGATCGAATCCAGCAGGTCAAGGTTACCGGCACGGTAGGCTTCCTGTATTTTATCAGGAGAATAACCTTCGTCCCGGTCATAGCTCCTTTCTTTTTTGTTCTTGTCCTTGGCGGCGTCCTTATAGGCTTCGGCCATCAGCTTCATGCTTTCGGCATAGCGTTCTACACCAGCCACTCGCTTACCCCATTTCTTGCCGCACTGGTAGATATACATGTCGAGGTAAGTGTCTTCTTCGAAATCGCTGGATGCATTGCCGTAGGTACGGTACAACAGGTTATTGATCGTAGAGGGATTGCTATACAGCGAACGCTCTATTTTTTTATCATATTTATAAAACTTAAGCGTGTTGATGCTGAGATAATCATCCGGAGCGGCCGTATAGGACGATAGCGGGCGATACCGGAAACTGTTGTCATCATCGTCGCCTTCTTCGTCGTTGTATTTGCTCATGTCTTCCTGCCATGATTCCGGGTTTGTTTCCAATGCCACTATATCGGCATTACGGATACCGAGATAAAAAGAATCGGCCAGTTGGAAGGCCAGCTTATTGCTGACATGCATCGTGCCGAAGAGATAGGATGGTCTCTTCATATCATTGCCGGTTATCTCCCATAGCAAGCTTTGGTATTTCTTGTCTTTTATTTTTGGTTGGGCAAATAACAGGAAAGGGCAAATCGTTACGATCAGAAAAAGGAGTCGTTTCATATAGGTTGACTAGTCGGGTTTAGGTTGAAAGCAAGATGTTGGGAAATTGTGACTTGCAAGGTACTGTATGGTTCGTTTGGATGGCCCGTCTGTCCTTGTATTAACGGGCAATTATCAAACTTATTTTCCCTGTGCTGGCTCATTCTCTTCAAAAATATATCGTAAATCCAAGACTCCATAGCCTACTGTGCGATCGGCGAAGCAAGGCCCGGGAGGCATAAATTTCCTCGCTCATTCAATTCTAACCTAAATCATTGAAAAATTGTGCAGAATTGTTCAGGATTTTGGCCCTTAATGTCTTACCTTCGCCCGCTTTAAATCCCGCTCCTGAGCGGGACATGACCAGGCCCGGTGCCGTAAGACCGGGGATTGGTAAGAATCTCCGGCATCGTTTCACCCGGTTTGAGTCATGAGACGCTTAAAATAAATTTTTAATAAACTCATGAAGCTTTCCCAATTCCGTTTCGACCTTCCACTCAACCTCATTGCCCAAAACCCTGCTAAAAAACGTGAAGACGCCCGGATGATGGTCGTCCATCGCCACACCGGCCAGATCGAAAACAAGCATTTTCGTGACGTACTCGACTATTTTGACGATAAAGATGTGTTTGTTGTGAATAATACCAAGGTTTTTCCCGCCCGTATGTACGGTCGCAAGGAAAAGACCGGGGCCAAGATCGAGGTGTTTTTATTGAGGGAACTCAATAAACCCAACCGCCTCTGGGATGTGATCGTTGACCCGGCCCGTAAGATCCGTGTCGGCAACAAGCTTTATTTTGGCGAACAGGAGGACCTGGTAGCCGAAGTAATCGACAACACGACAAGCCGCGGCCGTACCATTCGTTTTTTATGGGAAGGGAGCGAAGAAGGATTCCGGGCCCAATTAGAGAAATTGGGCGAGACTCCTTTGCCAAAATATATCAAGCGCAAACCCGACGAAGAAGATAAAGAACGCTACCAGACCGTTTATGCCAAGCATGAGGGTGCAGTAGCTGCCCCCACAGCCGGCCTGCACTTCAGCCGCGAATTGATCAAACGCCTGGAGATAAAGGGCATCCGTTTCGCGGAGGTCACTCTCCACACTGGCCTGGGCACTTTCAGACCAATCGAAGTAGAAGACCTGAGCAAGCATAAAATGGATGCCGAATATTACCATATTGATGACACAGCCTGCAAGATTGTAAATCGGGCAAAAGAATACGGCCATCGAATCTGCTCTGTGGGAACTACTACCATGCGTGCCATGGAATCATCATTTACCGCTCAGAAATTATTGAAACCTTCCGAAGGCTGGACAAACATGTTCATTCACCCGCCTTACGATTTCAATATTGCAGATGCCCTCATCACGAATTTTCACCTGCCTAAAACAAGCCTGCTGATCATGACCTGTGCATTTGCCGGTTATGACCTGACGATGGAAGCTTATCGCAAGGCGATCAAGGATAAGTACAGGTTCTTTAGCTATGGAGATGCGCTTTTGATCATCTAGTTCTATATAGCATAGACCAGAAATAATTTGCAGTCACGCCCAAAGCGTGACTGTTTTGTTTCCTCCTGTCGCTTGGATTTTGTTCCTGTTTAACAAAAAATTGCAATTCTGAGTGCGTTGACCACAAGAGGCAACCTTGTCTAATGGTAAATAATGACATAAATTAGGATGTCATTCTAAGATCAATGAAATTCATCACCCTCACGCTGCTACTCTTTGGCTCGCAAGAATTGTTTGGACAATTTAAAAAAGCTCAAAAAATTGACACCCTAATTGCGGCCGACCTAAAATTATACCCCAATAAGAAATTTAAATTTCATGATATACGGAATCAAAGCTGTTGGTTATGGATGTACTACCAAGGTAACTGGCAATTGAACGAGGACACGCTTGAATTTACCTGGGAACATACCTGGGAGGAGAATTCCGACACCATTATTTCAAGGACAGATTTACAAAATAAATACATCGTAATAGAATTTCGATACGATGACGGAAAGCCTGTAGCCAACGTAAAAACAAGTTTCTCTTGTCAAACTGACAACGATCCCAAGATTTATTACTCGGATCTGAATGGCAAAATAAAAATTCCTAAAATATCAAATGGTAGTCCAAACAAACCAATGTGTGCACTACACTGCCGGATGTTATACTATGAAGTTAAAAACGAGATCATCAAAATATCATCCAATACATCTATAGATTACTATGCAGCGCCCCTAAGTAATATTTTTACAATAATCATAAAGAAAAAACCGAGGAGTTATACAAAAACTGAAACAAAAAAGTATTTAGTTAAAACAAATTCCTTGTTAGAAATTGACGGAAACGAGAATTATAGTTGGGGCAACTTTAAATTCTTAACCTGGGGCAATTTTAATTTTTTGACGCCAAAATGCGAGATCCCGAGGTAAAGGGCAATTAGTGGCATTTTAAAAAGATATACCGTGAATCAAATAACCGCAATATTATTCGGGCTAATATTTTTTACTTATAGTGACTGTCACGCGGCCGAAGCAGGAACTGTTGTTGATAAGAGCGTCAAGACTGGCAAGCATTCAGCTGG
>DASSFT010000552.1:0-3496 GCA_035694045.1 Chitinophagaceae bacterium | reverse complement strand
GATATATTTTACCGAGCCGTTGGACCGGACGACCCTTAATTCAACGGTACTTGTTCCCTTGTGCTTCACAAGGTTTCTAATGGCTTTTTGGATTACAGGAATATCCTGCTGGTGAATATTCTTGCGATATAATTTTGAGAGGTCGTCGACTGGATTATCCGCAAGCTCAAATATCCGGTACATCTCTTTTGACCAGATGATCTCCCTCGACTGGAAGTTTAGTTCCCAGTTGCCGATATGTGCCAGTTCCTGTGTCTCCTCGAAGCGCACCTGGCTCTTTTTCAATTCTGCTTCAGCCTTGCTGCGCTCTTTTCGCTCAAATGTAATGGCGATCACGTCGGCGATAGAGCGGGCGAATACTTTTTCATTTACCACCCATTCTCTTTTCGGACCGATATGCTCGAAGCGCACGATCCCGATTATCTTACCAGCGCTTCGTACGGGCACGTCCATTATCGAAGTAATTCCCAAAGGGATCAGGTAGCCGATTGTAAATTCCCGGAACGCCTGATTTGCCTGTACATCGTTCGCGACGATCAGCACATCTTTCTTTAAGTGCCGGAAATACCCGGGGTAATTGCTTTCGTAAATGCGACCACCGTCTGTGTAGTGGCCTGTGCTCAATTGGTAGATGCAATTGGTAGCGATAGAGGTACCATCATTATCATATAACCAAAATCCCACTCTCTCGCAATGGATCGTCTGGGCGCCCTGGGCGATCGTTTCTTTGATGATATCGTCAAATTCCAGGGTGTTAATACTATTGTTGAGCTTCAGGATCTTCTGTTGTTGCCCCAGGAATTCCTCTGCCTTTGCTTTTTCAGTTTGAGCGGCTTCCTTTTCTTTCAGCGCTGTGTAAAGATTTTCCTCGGATCTTTTTCTTACCTCAATTTCTTCATGCAATTTTTTATTCTGAAGAAAAAAATCGGTGATCAATCGGGAAAGATCACCAAACTCATTTTTCCTGGTGTTATACTTCGAAAGCCGTTCAGCATTTTGTTGGTGAAGCGCAGTCGACAACAATGAAAGAGGCTTTAACAGGATGACCTTTGAAAAAAAGTAAAACAGGGCGCCGATGAGTGTTACGATAATCAAACAACTCAGCAGGTAGCTGGCGAGGTATTTCTGGTAAGTATCCAGGAAGGGGTAACTTCTTGATACCTGCAATGAAGCCAGGGCCGTACCATCGATGCTATTAAGCGGGTAACCGAACTGCAATGAGCTGGTGCGGGGATTAACATCATCATCAAAGTGGCGGTAAAACTCAAATAATTTGAGGTCGATATCTTCAGACCTGCTGTGGATATCGGCAATATAAGTGCTGTCGATTGTATGACCCAGCAATAAATAGCCTTGCGGCTTCCCTTTTTGATCTTTTGATGAAGACACCTGGCCTGCGAAAACTTCGACCAGTTGCCCGTTATGCCTTACGTAAAAAGAACTGATCTTCTTTTTTGTTAGCTCGCGGGTGAGTACAGAGGGAATAATGGCCAGCCTTGTTGCCGGTAGATCATTTTTTGTAGTGCTGTTATAGTAAGGTTTTCCGTCTTTGTCTACAATCCATATAAAGTCTATCTCGGGAATGGCAAGTTCGCTATCGAGAATCTCTTTGGCCCAGGTGGTGTCCTTCTTGACGGTAAGAAAGCTAACCAGTTTATCCCACCCTGAATAATAATAGGTATAGCCACTTATCCTGGCGGTGTTTCTTTCCAGGATTTCGATAACATCTTTTTCACGGGTTTCATTTAGCTTTTGCTGGAGTAGCTGCCTTGTATCATTGTTTATTTTGTACTTCAACCAAATCGAAAGCCCTGCAAGACTCACGAGTACGGACAGCAGGATAAGCATCAGCTGGGTTCGAACTTTCATAAAGTTGGATATTGGTGGCTTATAAACTTTTACTCTACTTATGGTCCTCTTGCGGGTAATTATGCCCGTTCCAAACGGGCCAATTCCTGCTTTACCAGCACAGCACTTTGATCAATTGTACTGAGTAATAGCTCGAACGATCTTTTTACCGCGGTTGTATCTTTTGCTTTTTTGCATTCCTCCTCAAAATCTTTGCATGCAGTGGTCAATTGCGGTAGCCCGATATAGCTGAACGAAGAAGCGTGGCGATGAGCACACTTGCTTAGCGAATCAATCCCCGAATGATATGCCTCGTTAAATGATTGGATGATCTCGCCATGTTTATTCAGGTAATCGTTGAGAATAAAACAGGCATCCTCCGAAGAACCCCCATAGAGATCCAACAACATCTGGCTATCAAGTGTGATCGGGCTCATACTGCTTTTTATAAGATAAGGCGATAATTCCCGGGCGACAGTATTTTCTGCCAATTCTTAGTACAGCAATCAGGAACTTTCCATTCTAGAACAATTTTTTTTCCTTTTTAGTATAAGAAAAACTACTTGGGAGAAATCCGTCAACCGCCATTAGAGGCGTCTCATTTTGGGTTTACACAATGAACTAATACGCAACGACCTTATTATGACGGCACATACGTTTTTCCGTTATACGGGGGATGAGATTTTTCTCAACTAGAGCACCACCGGCAATGATAAAGAACTTGAGCAATGTCAATGTTTTTAAGGGGTGGAAACTGGCTTACATAAGGGCTAATGTTTATATATGAGCTATTTTAAATGGCCAGGTTTGTACACAATGCATGAAATGCCACCCAATCACCCAGCTTTCTTTTTGAATTTTCGTGCTCCTTACGGCATTTTCCCCTTAACAAAACCCCAACTTCTATTAACGATAAATAACATTCCGCTTAACGTTTCTTTATACCATTTCTGGCACACTGGCACCTGCTTTGAATAATAGAGTACAACCGGGACATTAAATAAAAAGTCGAAAGGTTTCCCGGTTAACCTGGAGACAAACAAATAAACATTCTACTATGAAAAAGATTTTTACACTTATTGCAGCTACTGTCTTAACTGTAGCAACCTTTGCCGCCGACCGAAGACCTTCGGTCACTCTGAAGAGTAGCAGAAATTACGAGATCGTAATTGACGGCCGGAGCTATTTCAGCAACAGCGGTATCATGGACCTGTCCAATATGCGCAGGGGTTTCCACAGCATCAAAGTTTATGAAGTAAATCGTCGTGGTGGTAGCCCGCTTGGTGGTCTTGCCGGTGTACTTTTCGGCGGCAGAACATCAAAACGCCTGGTCGACGCTTCAAGCTTCCAGTTACAGAACAGGGATATCGACATCATCGTTGACTTCCGTGGACAGATCAGGGTAACAGAAGACAGGTATGGTCGTGACAGATGGGACAACAACGACAGGAATTCTCACGACAGGGGTTATCAAAATCAAGATCCCCGCGATGACAGAGGTGGCTGGGACAGGCACTAATTAAGCAACGAATCCGATTTTCAAACCGTCCGGTTATTACCGGGCGGTTTTTTGTTTGCTGGAAATTAACTTTTTTTCAAGAGCCCTTTTTGTAAATTTATTGGTATCAAAAGCAACTATTATATGAAA
>DASSFT010000551.1:0-2025 GCA_035694045.1 Chitinophagaceae bacterium | reverse complement strand
AATTGGCCTGTGCCTCCAGCTTTTGCATTTTGCTTTGCAACACATTGAATTCACTATAAGCATTATCCAGCATCGAGGTCATTTCCTTTGTCAACACTTCCTTTTTCCGTATACTGTTAATCTCTTTTTCCTTGTCAGATAGCTTCAACCTCAATTCAGTTATCTGCAACGAAAGCTCTTCATTGCTTTTCACCACTTCCCTGTTTCTTTCTTCAGTCTCCTTGAACACGTCGATATTACCCAGCAGTTGGTTGATCTTTTCATTATGATCCCGCAAGCTTAGCTGGGCCGAGCGTAATTGTTCAAAATAATCAGGCTTTTCAGAAGGCGGTGCCGACGCGGTTTTGGGAGCATTGCTGATTTCAGTCATCAGCTTCTTATTCTCCCGCCTCATCTCTTCTGCTTCGATTGAATAAATATTCAGGTTTTCTTCAGCTTCCGTCAGTTGTTCTCGTAAGGTGGCGAGTTCCTTATCCTTTAACTCAACATCATTAAAGTAACGCAGCTTCCATTCATCTCTTATTTTCGTTGTTTCATCTTTCTCTGTCATGGATGCCCGCAGGCTGCGTCGGCTGGTGATCGTAAAATGGATAGTTATCCCCAGTATGATCGCGCCAAAACAGAGCAGGCTGATCTCAAACACTGACAGTGAGAGGGGGCTAAGGATAAACATAACTCACGGTTTTAACTTAGCTGAAAATAGGGAAAAAAGAGAAACCAGCAATTCTTAATTGTTCACAGAAAGCCCGGTGGACAAGCAACTCAGCTGCGCACCAGCGTACCTACCTTCTCACCGGTAACCACACGTCGTAGATTTCCGTCTTTATTCATATCAAAAACGATAATAGGAAGATTGTTTTCCATACAAAGGGTAAAGGCCGTCATATCCATTACCCGGAGATTATTGGTAAGACATTCCTGGAAAGTAATCGTATTGAATTTGGTAGCCTTGGGGTCTTTTTCAGGATCGGCTGTATAAATCCCGTCAACCCTTGTCCCTTTTAATATCACATCGGCACTGATCTCGATTGCCCGCAGGGAACCCGCTGTATCAGTAGTAAAATAAGGATTGCCGGTACCCGCACCGAATATCACCACCCTCCCCTTTTCGAGGTGACGGATTGCACGCCGGCGGATGTAGGGTTCTGCAATTTGTTCCATTTTTATTGCGCTTTGCAAACGGGTATAAACGCCGACTTTTTCCAGCCCCGCCTGTAATGCCATCCCGTTTATCACGGTCGCCAGCATACCCATATAGTCCCCATGAGCCCTTTCAATACCTGTTTCAGCCTCATTCATCCCACGGTAGATGTTTCCACCGCCGATCACAACTGCTACCTGGACACCTAATTCAATAATTGATTTTATATCGAGCGCATACTGGCTGATGACGCCAGAGTCGAGACCAAAATTCTTATCGCCCATTAATGATTCACCGGAGAGTTTCAGCAGAATACGTTTATACTTGGGGAGCATGCAGCTTATTTGCGGCGCAATATACAATTATTGGCTATCAATTATTCAATATTAAACCACAAAATGGCCGGTCTTTCCCTCCTCAGTTAAGGGATGCCTCATGCCCCGGTATCTATCGCCTATTTTATTGCAATTCAATACAGTAGCCCTGAGGTGATTGCTCATTTTTTCAAAGCTTTAATAGAGTACACAATGGGTATCTTTCCCTCCATTCCTTTTATCTGCCATTTACCTTTTTCCACTTCTGACGAGTTATTAAAGTTGGGATAGGGCGAATACATGTATTCATTAAAAGAGGAGATTTCCAATCCCGCTCCTATCAATGCATTCAACACCTCGCTGAGCCCGTGATTCCAACTATATTCTTTTGCCTGGATGATGCCGCTACTACCGGTATAGGTGGGTTGGTTTTCCATTACGATGACTTCGCTGTTTTCATAATGATATTTGATATAACTGAAATCGTCATCAAACATCCAGACAACCGGGTGAAATTCGGCTATATAAAACATACCTCCAGGTTTCAGGTACCAGGCAATGGTTTCAGCC
>DASSFT010000550.1:0-4357 GCA_035694045.1 Chitinophagaceae bacterium | reverse complement strand
AGAGCCGTCCCTGCGGTAAGAGCCATTGACCACATATTTGTTTTTGTAGTTGACCGATGCCGTGGATATTATCGAATTAAATGCATAATCAGTTCCGGCGAGCTTACCATTTACTACTGTTGCCGCATTTGTTGAATAAGGCAATTGTGAAGTTGGAGGATAGCCGTTCGATTGTGCACTCAGGTCATACTCCTTTGATTTTTGGGCTTCATATCCAACCAGTGCTTCAATCCTGAAGTTCTTACGATTATCGGGATAAAAAGTATAAATGAGCTGGTCAGTGTTTATCCAGTTGAAGATGCGGGTATAAAACGCTGAGCCGCGACCACCATTGGTTCTTCCATCGCCATGGAAGGGGTTGTCAAAACGAAATTCTTCAAGCGAATTATAATCGATCCCGAACCTGGAACTGAACTTCAGGTTTTTAAGGATAGCATACTCTGCATTTATATTGCCGCGGAACTGAAGCGTGGTCAGCTTTTTTTCATCGTTTTCGACAAGATAAAGAGGGTTGAAATTGCTCGTAAAGTTGGTATTGCCCACCCTGTTGATGTTAAGAGATCCATCTGCGTTATAAGGATTTTGCGTAGGTCGTAGAAATGCAACACCCCCGGTTGGGTTGGCAAATGTGCCGCCATTCAATGGTGTATTCTGCAAAGAGTTGTTGGCAGAAAAATTAAGCCCAAAGTTTAGCTTGTCACTGGCGGTATGTTTGATATTGGTAGTAAGGGAATACCGTTTAAAGTCTGAACCGATAGTGCTAGCTTCCTGCTTGAAGTACCCCCCGGAGATATAGAACACTGTTTTACCTTCTCCACCGGAAGCGGACAGGTTATACTGTTGCTGCTGGCCCTGGCGGGTTATGATGTCCATCCAGTCTGTATTGACCCCGGTTCCTTTTCCATAACTGAGCATTTGTGCATCGATTGTTGCCTGTGGCAATCCCGCGTTGCGCATGCCTTCTTCGAAAAGGGAAAGCCATTCATCTGCATTTAGTGGCCTTGCCGCTTCAGGTATCTGGGAAACACCGGTAAAACCTATCTCTACATCCGCCCTGAATTTCGTTTTTCCTGCTTTTCCTTTTTTAGTAGTTATATAGATCACGCCGTTGGCAGCACGCGAACCATATAAAGAGGTAGCCTGGGCGTCTTTAAGAAAGGTCACATCTTCTATATCGTTTGCATTGATACCCGCCAGCGTATTAGCTGTAGTTGTAATTCTCGAAACATCACCTGAATTCAGGATCACGCCATCAACTACGTATAATGGGCCCGCTCCTGCCGCAATGGAACCAATACCTCGTATACGTACCTGTTGGGCGGCTCCGGGCTGACCGCTGAATGAAGGAGCGATAAGACCGGCAACTTTCCCGGCGAACATCTGGTCGATTGACGTAAATGGCCTGTTCTCCAATTCTTTGCCATTGACGGAAGCAATAGATGCAACCACGTTTTTTCTTCGCTGACCGACTCCATACCCGGTTACAACTACCTCACCCAGGTCCCCGGTGTTACCTGGCGCAAGGGATATCTCGATACGTTGTTGAGTGCCGATCGCGACCTCCTGGTCAGCAAAGCCGACGTAAGAAACGACAATGGTCCTGGCATTGTCCGGGACATCCAGGCTGAATGTGCCATCGGGGCGGGTGGAAGTTCCCGTTTTTGTTCCCTTTAATTGGACAGTGGCACCGATCACCGGGTTGCCTTTATCGTCTTTGACGATACCAGTGAGCTTTCGTTGAGCAAACAGCGCCATAAATAAGAACATACATGTGACAAGTAGCAATAATTTTTTCATAAGCCTCGTGTGTTTGGTGAAAGTGAAAAAGCATGAACAAGGCAACAATTTCACATCAACTGCTCCGCTTCAATAGGCTTTACTTGCCAAAGCATGAATTAGATTGACCCAGGCATTAATAAAGGCAGTTAGTATTTTTATCTCAAGCCTGAAAATTGCGTTATAAACCATTCATAAAAGACAGGCTATGAAATTTGATGAGCAAAGCAGCGTTATAGCTGACCAGAATATCTATTGCAGTACTCACATGTCAATCGCCCACACTACCGGCTTATGCACATTGGTATTCCAGTTACCACTTGTAACTGAATATTGCCCATGAAAGAAAATTTGTAATTGATTAACAGCCTATAACTATAGTTTTATAACTGGTTACGTTATAAACTATACACATGAGAAAACACTGGACGAAACCGGGCTTAGTAAACACTAACCGCTGCTATGATCAAGGATGCACTTTTAAAAGTCATATTTATTCCATTACTGGGAGTGGGCCTTCCTGTCATTTCTGGTATTATTACCTATAAATTTTACTCTGCTCCCGAGCTGATTGCCGCTAATTTATTTTTCATTCTTACTTCATTTTTGATCTGGGCTGGATGTAACTGGATCCATATCAGGCTGCGACCGCTGTACTCCCCCGTTTCTAAACTTTATTTGAAAATTGCTACGGTTTGTTTTGCCTCCGCCCTATACGGTGCTTCCATCGGAGGTCTTTCTACTTTCGTCTGGATTAAAATATCCAGGGAAACGTTCAACTGGAATGGCATTTACAAATTCATCGCGGTGTGCGTGGCAGCTGTTATCCTGTTTACCTTATTATATGAGATCCTGTTTCTCAGCAAAGAGCGGGAAATCGACAACAAGATCGTAGACCAGCTGGATAAAGAACGTTCCCAGGCCGAATTGCAGGCACTGACCAACGAAATGGATCCGCATTTCATTTTTAATTCTTTAAATACACTAAATCACCTGATCGTCAACCGGCCACAGCAGGCCCATTTGTTCAACAACAAACTGGCGCAGGTATATAAATATTTTCTTATCAACAAAACCCGGGAACTTATATCGCTGAAAGATGAGATGGAATTCATTGATGACTATTTTTTCCTCTTGCAAATACGGCATGATGGGAAGCTGCACCTGCACGTGGACCTGAACGAAGAAAATAACAAGGCCATGATCCCTCCCTGCGCCCTGCAGGTCCTGATCGAAAATGCGATCAAACACAATGAATTTACCGAAGACAACCCCCTTCATATCAAAATTTCAATGAATGGCCATTATATCCGGGTGACCAATAATGCCAAACCTAAACCCTATGCCATCAACTCGACCGGCATTGGATTGAAGAACCTGAGTTCGCGGTACAGGATCATCTCAAAGAAGAATATCGAGATCGAAAAAGGACGCGACAATTTTACCGTTAAACTACCATTAATAAGATAACCCATAAAAAACTACGCCATGATCAAAGCAATTATTATCGAAGATGAAAAACCCGCCCTCGAAGACCTTATTGATACGTTAGGGGCTATCGCCGACGATATCCAGGTCGTCGCAACCCTTGGCAGCGTAAAAGAAAGCATCGACTATCTTTCCCAGCAGCCCGCAGCGGATCTTATTTTAAGTGATGTGCAACTGGGAGACGGGCTATCGTTTGAAATCTTCAACCAATCGGGTATCCGCATCCCTGTGATCTTTATCACAGGGTATGACGAATTTATGCTAAATGCCTTTGAATACAACGGGATCGATTACCTGCTCAAGCCTGTCGAGAAGGAAAGCCTGAGCAAGGCCCTGAAAAAATACAGGATGCTCGAGAAACATTTTACCGACCATCATTCGATTGCCAACCTGCTCCAGTACCTGGGCAATCATAAAAGAAAACGCATCATCGTAAAAAAAGGCATGGAAAACATATCCCTTCGCCTGGAAGATGTTGTGTTGTTTTATACAGAAAACAAGGTTGTGTACGTCATCGATCGTTGGGGGAAAAAATACCTGGCTGATAAAAACCTTTCCGAGATGGAAGAAGAGTTGGACTCCAGCGTTTTTTTCCGGGCCAACAGGCAATACATCATCAATATAAATTTTGTCAGGGGCTTTAAATCGTATGAAAAAGTAAAACTGATGGTCGATCTTACTTTACCTGAACTGAATCACTGCATCATTGTAAGCCAGGAAATGGCACCGCAGTTCAGGGAGTGGATGCACAACGCCTGACGGAAGCAAGAATACTTGATCCCGATGGGATTCGGGATGAAATCCGAAAGATTCCGATTTCTGAACGGCCAAAAATAAAATAAGGTCTTTTGGAAAGCTCTTTCGGATTTCAATTTTCATCCCGATAGTTCCGATAGCTATCGGGATCCGGATCATACATAAGACTGCATCCCCGTATATCACTATTGTCAATCCTTCCCATCACCTCGAAGCTCCCATCATGATGTAATCTGCCTGCATCATCTGTCGCAATAAAGCTGCAGGAATAAATGTTGGCGAGGTCGATGATATTGATGGCGCCGTTAATGGTGAGAGGTGAGTGGTGAGTACTATC
>DASSFT010000549.1:0-6153 GCA_035694045.1 Chitinophagaceae bacterium | reverse complement strand
GCAACAGCAATTACCACGAACAACTGGAAGCAGAACTGGCAGCATTTGAACAAAAAGAGGATGCGATCCTTCTCAATTATGGATACCAGGGCATGGTTAGTTTGATTGATGTTCTTTGCGGGCGGCATGATGTGATCGTCTATGACGCAGAAAGCCATGCCTGCATAATCGATGGGCTACGGCTCCACCCGGGGCATCGCTATGTATACAAACATAATGATATTGCCGACCTGGAAAAACAATTACAACGTGCAACAACCTTAATTGAAAAACAAAATGCGGGAGGTATCCTGGTTATTACCGAAGGAGTATTTGGCATGGCCGGCGACCAGGGAAAATTAAAAGAGATCGCTGCATTCAAAGATAAATATGAATTCAGGCTGCTCGTGGATGATGCACATGGTTTCGGAACACTCGGAAAAACCGGGGCCGGGGCCGGAGAAGAACAAGGCTGCCAGGACCGGATTGATCTTTACTTTTCCACCTTTGCCAAATCAATGGCTTCTATTGGTGCATTTATCGCCGGTGACAAGAATATTATTAATTACGTCCGCTACAATATACGGAGCCAGATCTTCGCCAAGAGCCTTCCAATGCCATTAGTGATCGGAAACCTGAAACGGCTGGAGTTGTTGCGTACACAGCCGCAATTGAAGGCCAAGCTTTGGGAAAATGCTTCAAAACTGCAAAATGGTTTAAAGCAAAGAGGATTTGATATTGGTAAAACAGACTCGGTAGTTACACCGGTATATATGAAAGGTGGCGTAGAAGAAGCTACCGCAATGGTAATGGACCTCCGGGAGAATTACCACATTTTTTGCTCTATTGTTGTCTATCCCGTCATACCCAAAGGGAACATCATTTATCGACTCATTCCCACTGCTGCGCATACCGATGACGATATCCAGAAAACACTTGAAGCCTTCTCGGCGACCAAAAAGAAACTGGATGCAGGCGAGTATAAAGTTGAAGCCATTCCCGATATGGCCGAGGTAACTGGAAGGCGATTCGATTATCTGACAGACAAGCCCCGGAATAAATAAGCACCTTCGGATAAATTTCTTTCGATCCAATCCCGTATCCACTACGGGATTGTTGATTTTGTTCTATACAACAACGAACCTATTTAAGAACGGCTGGCTGCCTGAAAAAAAAGAACCCCGACGGAAACGTCGGGGGCCCTAATCAAAAACCATTAACCATTAAACCTTATCCTATGAAAATTCACTGCCAATATCGGTAATTAAGATTTAATACAAAATTTTTTTTTGTCATTTTTAAAAAATACTGCGATTTTCTTGACTAAACCCAATGTCGGAACACTAATCGATCCGCAAAAAAACGCAGACGGAGCTTTGCAAACGTTTGTGGAATGATTTACCTTCAGTCCTAATGCAAATTTTAATGTAATCTCACGCATGAAAAAGATCGTAGTGGCAATAACAGGCGCAAGTGGTGCTCTTTACGCAAAAGTTTTGCTGGATAAACTGAATGCCCTGCAAAAACAGTGGACTGATATAGGTGTAATAATGACTGAAAATGCAAAACAGGTATGGAGCACCGAGCTGGATGATGAAGGCTATAAAAATTATTCTTTCAAATTTTATAGCGTGCAGGATTTTAATGCTCCCTTTGCTTCGGGATCAGGAAAATACGATACAATGATCATCATCCCCTGTTCCATGGGGACCCTGGGAAGAATCGCCTCGGGAATATCCAATGATCTAACCACCCGTGCGGCGGATGTAATACTGAAGGAAAAAAGAAAATTGTTATGCGTCGTAAGGGATACACCGTATAATCTCATTCACATCCGCAACATGGAAACAATAACACTGGCAGGTGGTGTCATTTGTCCCGCTACCCCATCGTTTTACAGTAAACCACAAACACTCGAACAGGTCGCCGCCACCGTAGTAGACAGGGTGCTTGACCTGGCAGGTTTCGATATCAGCACTTTTCGCTGGGGAAAATAAAATAAACCTCAACCCTGTACAATCTCCGGGGCAGCCTTATTTTTTTAAGAGGTCTTTGTTTTTTTATGCTATCAATCTGTCTTTGAAGGCAACAGTCCCTCAATGCCTGAAGGGAGTAACATTTACTGAAAACAGGATCCCCGCGCTATTCAATTTCACATTACCATAGCCTATACCTGTCAATGGAAGTTTGATGTAAGGTTCGGCGGAAATTGCAAAGGTATTGTTGAGTCGCCTTCCATATCCAGCCGATAAAGTCAGAACAGAGAAGTAATGCTTGTTCTCATTTTTGATGCTCTTGGTATAAGTATAGGTAGGCGGCGGGTTGCCCGGATACTTATAGAAATATTGATAGACCTCTTTTTTCATAATAAGCGTAGACAAGCCGGTGGTGACGAAAAAACTCTGGCGGTCTGACTTACTGAAATTATAGGAGATATTAACCGGTATTTCATAGACGTCACAGTCGGCATCTATATTCTCGAGATAGCGGTAATTGGGCAATCCCCCTTCCGGTTTATACTGTTCTTTATTGGCAGAATATACTTTTCTTGCCGTGTAAAATCCTGTCCGGATGGTCCATTTATTGTTGAACGTATAGCCAACACCGGCCCCGGCCAGCAACTGGAATTTACCACTGCCATTGAAGCTTACAGAACTAATATCTGGAGCTGCCGATACGGAAAAGGACAGGTAATTGCTCTTTTTCTGGCCTATCTTTTTGGCTACTTCCTTTTTATCGTTCGCATCCGGCTTTGCCAGTTCCTCCTTGCTTTCCTCAGTCTTTTTATCCGTAGATTGACCAGGCTGAGGAGCTGCAGGTGTTTTATCAGTTTGCGCAACATCATTTTTTAAAGCAGGAATACTAGTATTGACGGCAGGTGGAATTGTGTTCGAGGTTTTATCTACTCCGTTCGCACCTTGAGTATCGCGTTTTCCCTTCCCGGCATTTGTTACAGCTATATCCAACTGGTTTGCCGGTTCATTTTTAGGGTTTGAAGATTTTGTCGCTTTTTCCGGCACCTGGTTGACATTAGCATCAGCTATCACTGTCTTATCTGCCAGTCTTCCATTTATGTTATTAGCCTTACCGGCATCAACAGTTGCAATATCATTTTTATGATCCCCTAAATTATCTCTCCCCGGTTCCTTTTCAGAATTTGTTGCAGGAGTTGTTTGATCACTAGACGTAATAGGGTTTGTGTCGTTGGGTGCGGGGGTCTTGGTTTTGGCCTCAGTTTGGTTCAACCCGCTGGTAGCATTGCTGCTTTGCTGCCATGGGGTGCTTATAAATAACCATGCGCCTCCGCCGATAAGTAAAAAAAGTAGGAAAAATAAAATGAACCGGTTCTTCCGTTCTTTCTTAACAGGTAAATGCTGATCAAGCAATTTTTCCATTTTTGCCCAGGCATTCTCATCATAACTAGGATGATGCTGATCGGCAGCCTGCTTTAGTTTATTATCAAAATCTTCAAATGGCATTTTTAGCAGCTTCTGGTTGATGGTAACGGAATAATATCTTTTGCAGTTGTCGTCTTGCTTTTGAAAGGTTCGATTTGGATGTGCCTGTTGAAATACCCAGCTTATTGGATATTTCCTCATGACTCAGTCCTTCAATAATAAAAAGATTAAGTACGGTCCGGTAGCCTGGTGACAATTCCTGTATGGCCCGGATGATCTCCTCATGTGATAATTTATCTATCGCATCTTCGTTGACAGCTTCCAGTTGGTAAACCACGCTGTCCAGCTCGGTGA
The DNA here is from genome assembly GCA_035694045.1 of Chitinophagaceae bacterium. Taxonomy (GTDB): domain Bacteria; phylum Bacteroidota; class Bacteroidia; order Chitinophagales; family Chitinophagaceae; genus VBAT01. The sequence continues at coordinate 2,422 of DASSFT010000549.1, read as the reverse complement.
CGACCTTGTGTTTCTGATTTTTCCGGAAATGATCAATTGCCGTATAAACCATGATCTTCCGCAACCAGCCTTTAAAGGAACTAATTACATCGGCATATGCCGGTTGGTAATGATGTATTTCCCTGAATATTTTGAGGAACCCGTCATTCAGGATTTCCACTGCATCTTCCTGGTTATTTGTATATCTGTCGCAGATCGCCATGGCATACCCATAGAAAGAGTTGTAAATCACTTTCTGGCTTTCTCTTTTATTCAAAGCACAAGCCCCTAAATGATAAGTTAGTTCGTCTGCCGAAAGCAAGTTTTCCTTTGTTTCCTTGTTATATCGGTCTGCCATGCTAATAGGTTGCCTTACAGTACAATTTACGTGATAACGACGAGTTTTGAGAGCGGTTTCACAACTTCTTCACAGGGAGCGGATTTTAACTATCCCCCAAAGTTTATTCCAAATAAATCAACAACTGGCCAGGTATGTCGGCTGGCGGGCCCAAACCTAAGGTTTATAGGGACGCCAGGTTATCCCCAAAAGCGGTGAATCCTGTGCAAACCCGGCGGCCACTCACATCACAGTTTGAATAATAATCAGTAAATTTCATAAAAAAATAAGATGAAGGCCAGTAGCATAGTAAGCTGTGCGTTGTGTTTAATGGTTTCATTTACTATACGCGCCCAAAATTTTGACCCGAAAAATGTACTTCCCAAATCACTGTCCGAATACAGGTTTGGTATGAGCCTGGACGATTTTACCGGGAAAAATAAAACGGCAACCCATTTTGATGGTAAACAATCTTTCCGGATAGAATACCAGGAAACCACACCTGCCGCCAACATAAAGAAAGTCACCTACTATTTCGATGCCGATGATAATAAACCTCTTTACGAAATGATCATTGAATTCAATAGCGTCGAAAGTCTCAATGAACACTGCTCAAAAAAGCTGGGAGCGCCCAATGAAGGCCAACAGTGGAAACGCACCACGAAAAATGGCCGCACGTTCAAAGCCTGGCGTTTTGGTACCACCCTGGTCTACGCCCTTGGCTTACCTGGTACCGAATGGGAAAAAGACTGGGATAACTAATCTTTAGCAAGGATTTTGCAGGTAGAGATCGGCCGCTTAGGCTTTATAAGTTGCTGATTGAAACCAAACACTTTATCATGAAAAACCCCGTTCTTACCATCCTTGTGTTCGTAGTTTTTAACGTAACTCTACGGGCACAATTAAAGACAACCGCCATCTGCCCCGCGTTTACCGTAGATATTCTTGGCGGACGAGTAAATGACCTGCGTACAACATCCACGGTCGGACAGATCAAGACAGCCTTTCCCTGTTTTACGAGCGCTGAAGATGAAAGCGCAACAGCTAAATGCGGCGGTGGCGTGTTCTTCAAGGACAAAGACATCTATTTTTATACTGCAAGGGATTATGTTGAGATAGGTCCAAACTTCAAAGGAAAACTAAGCATCCCCTTAATGGGCGCCGCCCGCACCAGCTTGTTTAAATGGCTGGGGAATCCTAAAATAAAAGATGTCAGCTGGGATGCATTTACAACACAGTACGGGATACTTATTCTGTATTACAACAAGGCCAATAAAGTAAATAAGATTCAATTTAGTGTAGTAGGGACTGAAGCTATTAAGTTATGTCAATAGTCTCCTAGGAATGGGATGCTGGATACTGGATACTAGATCCTGGATGCATCCTACATAATGACCAGCATCCAGTATCTAGCATCTAGTATCGGTCATTTATCACAGTTATCTCTCATAGGATCTTCACTTCTGTGCGCCGGTTCAACTGCCGGCCTTCGTCTGAATCATTATCGGCAATTGGCTGTGAAGCACCATAGCCTTTTGCCAATACCCGGGCTGGCTGAATACCTTTTTTGATAAGGTAATTCCTGATCGTTTCTGCTCTTTGTTGGGACAGCTTAAGGTTATCGGTTTCCTTGCCAACATTATCTGTATGCCCGGCTATTTCAATTTTGATATTTTCCTTGTGCTGAAGGTAACTTACCAATTCCTCGAGCTCTGCAAATGATTCGGACCGCAGGCTGGCTTTGCCAAAATCAAAATGAACATTATCCAGTGTATAGGTCCGGGCAGCTTCAAATTTTACGTTCACTTTGAACGGTTCTGAATAAAATTCGTCGGCTCCCAATACCGGTATATCTATCATTCCATACCTGGTAGTGTCGGTAATGCTTTTGACATTAATAACATACTTGTCTCCTATTGGCAGCCGGAGGCTGAAGCGCCCCGATGCATCTGATATACCGCTGACAGTCTTTTGGGATGATGCGCCTTTAAAAAGAACCTGCTCCCCTTTCGAGGGCTTTCCTTTCATATCAGTGACGACCACGTTTACTTTGGCAGTGGCGGAATCGTTTTGGGCGAAGGCGCTCATAAAGAAGAATGCTGTAAG
>DASSFT010000548.1:0-4981 GCA_035694045.1 Chitinophagaceae bacterium | reverse complement strand
TAGCTGTCAGTTTCATGATCCTCAAAATTTTTGAGGTGAATTGTCCGGGCTTGCTTCTTAGCCCTTCGAAAAATGTTATTCTGGACGAAGCAGAGAATAAATGCATAGATTTGCATTGTGTTTGGTGAATAAATAATGTGTCACAACGTTTTTTTATAATCTGAACATTTGCCGCTTCGTCTAGTACACGAGGCGGTTTTATTTGACGGGAATGATTTTCACATCCTTCCCATTTATCTCAAACTTTACATATCCTAATTTCTCAAACATCGCCAGCACCTGGCTGATCGGTACGGTACGGGTGATACGTCCAGTATATTCAGTATCAGCCTGACCAATAAATACCGGATTGATATCATACCAGCGACTGAGCTGGTCCATGATCTCTTCGAGGTTGTCATCGTGGAAATTAAACTCATTATTTTTCCAGGCAAGTACTTTCTCCAGATCAACTTCTCCAACCAGTTTATCACCCAGGATTTGTTGTCCTGGTTTCAAAACGATACCCTTCTGATCCTGACCTCCGTCCTTCGTCGGGAGAAGGACTTTCACCACACCTTTTATGAGGGTCGTTATAGTCGCTTTATAGGCATTTACATTAAACTCCGTCCCGAGGTCCTCTATCAAAACATCATTCGCCGAAACTCTGAAAGGCATTTTTTCATTATGAGTCACTTCAAAGTAGGCCTCTCCCGTGATGGTTACTTTTCGTTCATTGCCAACGAACGAAACAGGATAAGTTATAGAACTTTCCGCATTCAACCACACACGAGTTCCATCCGAAAGCGTCATATCAATGACCTTACTTCCCCTTGGGTTGCTTAATGTATTGTATACAATTTCGCTGGCATTTCCTGCATATATAATCTTTCCATCGTTGGTTTTCGTAACTGTTACATCTGATTGTTGGGCTAACTTTCCATTATCAACACTATCCAGATATACTTTTGTTCCATCTGCCAACGTTATCATAGCCCTGTTAGTAGCCGGCGCATTCACGTCGCTGTGGTTCGACTCCACCACCCGGCCCCGGTTCGTGTCCACATGTGACAAAAGGTAAACCCCAACACCAAGCATAACGATCACCGCAGCGGCAACCGCAATTCTCTTCCACCCGATAGCTTTCGGATTAAACATATACCTCAGCTTCGCCGGCCGATCCATTTTCAACACAGCATCAGCCATTGCATCAATCTCTTGGTTGCTTAAATCACGTTTTTCCACTTTCAACAACGACTCAATCTCCTTTGCAACTCTCTCATCCTCTCTAATCAATAGAGTCAGCTCGGTCAATTCATCCGCAGTCGCCGTCCTCTCAACAGCGCACTTTACCAAATATGCTATCCGTTCTTCATTCATAGTCCAATTATAAAAGACTCCTAACTCGTCACCCGGTACCTATGAGAATTAAAAAATATTTAATAATCGTCTGCCCTCGCTCTTTTTTGTCGCAGTTTTAACGAAGGTGACTAGCTACGGCGGACAAGCACGAACCATACAAGACCAACAACCATAGCTCTTCCTCCCCAATCGCCCCTCTCAAGGCCTCCAACGCCCGGCCTAGTGTGTTTTTCACGGTACTCACGGCCAGCCCGAGCTTTGCCGCAATCTCCGGGATCTTTAATCCCTCCTCACGGCTCAACAAATAAATTTTCTTTTGTTGCGGGGGCAGGTTCTCAACTGTCTTCCTGATTATTTGCTGCAGTGTTTGCAGATGCAGATCATCTTCAGCTGAATGCTGATCACTTTTAGAATATTTAACCGCATACTTTGTATCACCCCTTTCATGAATAGCTTTATCCCTCAGGTAACTAAAGGCCAGGTTGTAAGCTATCCGCACCAACCACGATCTGAAATTCTCAATCCCGGGTAGCTTATCCCGGTGGATCCAAACCCGCAGAAAACTATCCTGGACCAGGTCCTTAGTATGCGTCTCAGATTTAATAATGGAGTAAATATGCGAATGTATCAGTTGTGCGTACTGGTGAAACAATTGCCGGAATGCTGCCTCATCCCCCTCCGCGATCTGAGAAAGCAATTCATTATTGGTTGCATATTGTGACTCTTTGTCCAAATTCGTAAACAGGTTCGTTGATGCTAAAGTAAAAAAAATAACACAACGAACGCCGCAGAGTCAACAAAGGTCCAGCTACCATAAACGACCTCAGATCCCGCCGATCAGGTTCAATCTTTAAATAAGTGGCTGTGGAGGTTTTTAAAGCAAATGCAAACTCTTTACGGCCTGCCTGATGAATGCGCCGTAGTCGCGACATGGCTTGCTCAAATTCAATTTTGTAGAATACATTGCTACTGGTCGAGTGAGTTAAAATGACCTTGCAAATAACAACATTTTATAGAATTAAAAAGACGCACTATCTCGGTGGGTTACATCCCTTGCTCATCCTTCTTACAGATAACTCTATCTGTACACCTCAAACAGTTCATCTCTTCCCTGCATGTTGCTTAGCTGCAATGCTCGTGAACTGTTCGAGCATTGATGGACCTTGCACAATTGGACGAGGTCGTATTACCTGGACGCTCAGCGATCCTGATTAATCCGAGTGACTGCAATCGCCGGTGTCCCCGTCATTTGCCCTCTTATAACAAGCGTAACATTTGCAAACCTCGGTACCGTTCCGGAATTAAAGGCAAAGCTCGTCAGCAATGTCCCATCGGCCTTCCTAACCTGAAATGTGTATGCACTGTTATATAAGCCGGGATAGCTTTTGAATTCTGTATATTGTTTATATGCTAATCCTGTTACCTCGTTCACCGTTGGGGATGTCGACATTGTAATATTCAAAGGAGTACTAGTCGGTGATAAATTAATAAAACGTATCCCAGCTGTACTGTCCGTTCTATACGGTATGTCTTCCTTTATCATTATTCCTTCAGTTGTGCCAGGCGTACCACAGAGAAATAAAGAATATACTTCCCGGTCTTTTGTTTCAAATTTGCTTGCTGTGAAATAGGGATGAAGGGAGTCACCAACAGGCCATACATAAATGTCATTTACCCCTGCTCTCAGCGCCAATTGGGATCCGTTGGTGTTATTGTTGGCAACAGTAGTTGCATTGCTTCCTAGTTTTACTGTTGCACCGCCCACAACGAAGTTTCCAACAGTTAGTGATGTCAAGGATGAGGTTTTGATTTCGTCTTTTTTGCAGGATATAATCACTGTTGATGCGACCAGCAGATAAAGTAATCGTTTCATTGTTTTATGTTTTGGTTTTTGCTGTTTGTAATTATTGTCCAACCCAGAATCAAGTATGCGACTGGGTTGACACACAGGATTGAGTGGGTTTTCCGCTAATGGCGGACGGCTTTTTTTTCTCCTTCGTAATCACTTTCTTTAAAGTGTTACTTAGCATCCTCACACCTTCTTTATTAGTTTGCTCTGATCCCCTCTCTTTCTCTCCGCCGTTGTCTTCTTATTCATCTCGTGGTTTATAGCCAACTCCTATTCTCCAATTCTATTCTTCCTCCGCTTATTGTCTTTTTGATAACCATAAGTGAGAATATTAACAATCTCTCTATCCCTCACCTTCTGCTCTCTATCCAACCTCGTCCTCTCGTCCGTCAATTTTCTATCCATTTCCGCTTCTATATCTTTATCCAACTTCCAATTCTTAATCTCCTTTTCAAATAATGATGGATTCCGATTGTACTGCTTGTTCCAAGCTTCGCAGACATAACAATGGCTGTTCTTGTATTGGGCCATAGAATCTTTGGTTTTAATTTTTGGAAACTGAGGCACTAAAGCGCAACTGCCAGCGGCATCTAGCTCCAATCTTGACTCTACTCCCTTTAGAGCAAATGGCAACCCTTGCGTCATCCATCTCGGTGCAGGCGCGTGTTTTAGGTCATGATCAAAATATTGGGTGAAGCGAATTGTGTAATCCATGGCTTCATACCAATCAACATTATGAGCTCCTAGATCATATTCAAGCCACCATGTCTTTTTCTCAAGCCTTCGAAGTGCAGTGAACAACTGAAACGTTTGATCTATTCGGCTCGGGGGATCTTTTCTTCCAGCAAAAAGCAATAATGGGCTTGCTACCGTGTCAACATTCAAAACGGTAGTATGGTCAATCCACACAGCTTTGTTTTGCCAAAGATTACCATGTAAGCTCTCACCACCAGCCAATCCTATCGCACCATCGTCATCGTAATTTGACAGAACTAAGTTGATAGGATTGGCAAACGCAGCACCTTCACTAATGGCCATTGCAGCTAGCGAATTTGAATGAGTAAAAACATAGGAGCCCATCTTCGCTGAAGCACTATGTGCACAACCAGCAATAGCATTATCATCTACAAAAGGCAAATTCTTCAAATAATTTATCGCCCCCTCAATTGTATTTAGGGCTCCCGGCCCCACTCGCAATGACGTTTCATACATATTTGGCAGAAATACTAAGTATCCATGGCTTTCCAGCCACCCCGGCTTAAATCCAAACATCACACTAGTCCGATTATAATCTGGACCTGGAAATGTATATAGATTATTGGCAAATTTGTTATAGAAAATAATAACTACTGGGTATTTCCTTTTGAGATCAAAATTTTCCGGCTTGATTAACACCCCTTCACACAAAGTACCGTCCAACCCTTTATATCGATGCAATTCTTTTGTGTACCAATTATAATTTTTCTGAGGTGCAAAATGTGTTATTTGCTTATAGTTTTTAAAATCACTGGTAGTAAAATAATTCGGGGCCAATTTGTCAGACTCTTTTAGCACCAGCCATCTATCGGTATCCCGGGCCTTAATAGGTTCCATGCTGCTCTCCACCATAATGCCATCAACCGGTTGAAAACTGCATGCATCCATCAGTAACAATTTTGGATCAATACCCTCTCCCAGCCGTACACTGTAGTAACCATTGTACTTTGTTTCGAAGTTATATGCATTAAGCACCATGTTTTTCGTTTGTATAATTCCTTCATAAGACCTGCCCCGGGGCTGGATCATTAAGCC
>DASSFT010000547.1:0-3206 GCA_035694045.1 Chitinophagaceae bacterium | reverse complement strand
CAAAATATTTAAGATAAAGGGAAGCCATGCCGTTTATATTTCTCAGCCGGAAGCTGTGGCGAAGGTGATCATCGAGGCAGCGGAAGACGCAGCAAAAACAAAATAATTATCTGCTGGTGAATGAAAGGGTAAAATGCCTTTCCCTTTCGAATTGCAAAAATAGTTGGAACAAGTCCTGCTATTCATTAAAAAATTTCAACAATAAAATCATGAAAAAGTTATTATCATTTTTAGTAGTTGCTCTATTATGCACGCCCGTGTTTGCACAAACAGTTTGGAAATCAGATCCCTTTCATTCAAAATTAACCTTTAGTATTACGCACCTTGGCATCTCTGATGTAGCAGGTTTATTTAAAACCTTTAATGCAACCCTCATTGCCAGCAAGGCTGATTTTAGCGACGCGGTTTTTGAACTTTCCGCAGATGTTGCCTCCATTAATACGGAAGTGGAAGAGAGAGACCACCATTTAAGAAGTGCCGACTTTTTTGAAGTGGAAAAATATCCGACGATGACTTTCAAAAGCACATCAATAAAAAAGACTAGTAAGGACAAATACAAACTTACAGGCAACCTCACGCTTCATGGAATTACAAAGCCAGTAACAATGGATTTATGGTATAGGGGCACCATTGAAAACCCGGTAACTAAAGCAACCACCGCAGGCTTTCAGTTATTAGGAAATTTAACCCGTTTTGACTTTGGCATTGGTTCAAAATTTCCTGCACCATTTATAGGAGATAAAGTGAGTATAAAAGCAGATGGGGAATTTCTAAAAAAATAAAATCAAAGGAGGTGAACACCTTTTTGAAAAAGAAAAACGGTACTCATTCCAGGATAAGCAAGAGGGTCGCGAAAAGCCATGCTGTGCGGCGAAAGTGATCATCAAGGCAACGCAGAACGCCGCTAAAACAAATAACTCCGCGGAGCCAACTTTGAATTAATCAACACAAGAATTAAAACGAAATAAATTATGAATAGCCTATCAAACAAAGTAGTCCTTGTAACAGGCGCCTCAACAGGAATTGGCGCAGAGGTTGCAAAAAAAATAGCCGCTGCCGGAGCGAAGGTTGTCGTTAATTATGCAGGCAACAAAGCAGAGGCAGATGGTGTAGTTGCTTCGATCAAAAGCAATGGTGGTGATGCCATTGCACTGCAAGCCGATGTCAGCAAAGCAGCACAAGTTAAATCACTCTTTGATCAATCTATTACACAATATGGCAGGATCGACGTGCTTGTGAACAATGCAGGTATTATGATCACCAAATTGATCAAAGATACCACCGATGAAGATTTCACCCGTCAGTTCGACATTAATGTAAGAGGTGTGTTTAACACTTTGCGTGAAGCAGCCACACGTCTTGCAGATGGCGGGAGCATTATCAATTTCTCCTCCACTAATAATCGTGTGATGATTGCAACTTATGGTACTTACGATGCAACAAAATCTGCTGTAGAACAACTCACGAGAGTATTTTCCAGGGAAGTGGGAACAAGAGGCATCACTGTCAATTCTGTCTCCCCAGGTCCAACCAACACTGCACTTTTCAGGAATGGCAAATCGCAGGAGTTAATTGACCGGCTCGCGTCCATGAATCCTTTCGGGAAAATCGGTGAACCCGCTGATGTTGCCAAATTGGTAGCATTCCTTGCATCTGATGAAGCCAAATGGATCAATGCCCAAAACATCGGTATTAACGGAGGCATGGCTTAACAACAAAATTTTTTCAAAGAATAAAATCAAACAAAATGAACAACTCTTTAAAAAATAAAACCGCTATTATTACGGGATCAGCAAGAGGCCTGGGAAAGGCCATTGCGGAAAGATTTGCTTCACTGGGAGCTAACATCGTAATCAACTATTCAAAAGATAAATCATCTGCAGACGAAGTTGTGTCTGATATCCAGGCGATGGGAGGAAAAGTTGTTGCCGTGCAGGCAGACATCAGTAAAGTGGATGATATAAACAGGTTGTTTCAGGAGGCGAAAAAAGCATTCGGAAAGATTCACATTGTAGTTGCCAATGCTGGTATAGAACTGGTTGAAACACCCGTCGTTCAATTTACAGAAGAACAGTTCGACCACGTATTTTCCATCAACACAAAAGGCTCTTATTTCACCATACAGCAGGCTGCAAAGCTGGTAGAAGATGGCGGACGAATCATTTATGTTGCTTCAAGCACAACCTCTTTTCCGGTACCGGGCATGGCCGTATATGGCGGCAGCAAAACCACTCCGCGTTATATGGTAGATGTGTTATCAAAAGAGATTGGGCACCGGGGTGTTACAGTTAATTCCATCATCCCGTTTGCAGTAGATCATTCCGGGATTTTCACAAAGCCAGACAGCTATCCTGCACTGAGAAAATCATTGATTGACAGTTGTCCAATGGGGCGCCTGGCAGAAATAGAAGATGTGGCCAATATTGCCGAGTTTTTTGCCAGTGATCTATCATCTTTTGTTAACGGTCAACATCTTTTGGTAAATGGCGGAGCCACACAATAATAATTACTTCAAAAAATAATTTATGAAACAAAAAGAAGGCGTTGCAATTGTCCGCAAGGAACCCGAAGGTTTTTTAGGGGATGTACTCTACCCTGAGAACCGGGGGTTCGAAGAAGCGATTGCGATATGGAATGGGGCCATTAAACAGCGACCTGCGATGGTACTTATTCCTGAAACGGAAACAGATGTGAAGATTGCTGTCAATTGGGCTGCAATGCATGGACTTTCACTGAGTGTATTGGGTGGCGGACACGATTGGGCCGGCCGGGCACTAAATGACAAAGGAATTGTCATTAGCATGAAAAAATTTAAGAAGATTACAATTGATGCCGTGCGAAAGACAGCTGTGGTGGGGGGTGGAGTGACAGTACGTGAACTGGCAGATGCGGCAGCCGCCAGCGGGTTCGTTGCTGTAACAGGAACAGTTGGGGCAGTAGGATTCACCGGCTTTACACTTGGTGGCGGATATGGATTGCTAACTCCCAGCTATGGACTTTCCATTGACAACGTGGTGGGTGCCGATGTCGTTTTGCCTGATGCCAGGTTGGTGCATACAAACGAAAACCGGTTCCCTGATCTCTTTTGGGCAATAAGGGGTGGTGGAGGCAATTTTGGTGTAGTAACGGCTTTGCATATTCGCTTACACCCTGCAAGGCCTGTATTAGCTGGAATGCTTCTTTTCGATTGGCGGGAAGCCGGGTTG
>DASSFT010000546.1:0-3838 GCA_035694045.1 Chitinophagaceae bacterium | reverse complement strand
GTATATCTGGCAATGACTTTGTAGTCCTGGTTTAAAACGTTCAGGCCATCACCATTAGTTCCTACCCATAAGTTACCATTGTGATCCTGTTTAACGCAAAAGATAAAATTGGAGTTTAAATCATTAATACCAGGGCCCTGCATCATTTGCCTGTACTTTCCTGAAACCTGGTCGAACAAGAACAGGCCATCGCCATATGTTCCCAATATTAATTGACCTTTCTTATCCTTTGTCAATGCTAATACGGCAATATTGTTGCCTGGCGCTTTTCTTACAGAGCGTATATTAAAATGGTGAAATAGTCTTGTTTTACGATTGTACAAACTTATACCACCACCACCGTCGGTTCCCACAAAAACGTTTCCATTTTCGTCTTCTTCGAATGAACTCACAAAAGGAGCATTCAATCCTTCCTGGTCAAAGACATCGCTTTTTACAAAACCGAAAAGATTAAGATTTTTGTCGTATTTGTTCACTCCACCACCATTGGTTCCAAGCCAACAGATACCTTGCTTATCTATATAAATACGCCGGATCGAACGGGCTGTAAGGCTATGAACATCACGTTCGTCAGAACTATGTGTTTGGACCGCTCCGGTTTTGATATCTAAAATATCGACACTGTTTGCAGTTGCTGCCCAAAGCCTTTCCCCATCAATTGCAATAGAATAAACACCTTTACTGGGTAAGCCTGTGGTATTATCTTTTCCTGCGAAGTAATTGATAAACTGGTTTGTGCCTTTTTTCAGCATACTTAACCCGCCATTCGTACCTATCCAGATGTTCCCTTCATTGTCTTCCGCTACAGCCTTTACATCATTACCGCTTAAACTTAAAGAATCGTGATCAATATGACGAAACTGTACCAGCGATTTGGTAATTGGGTTATACTGAAACAGGCCACCAGCAGTTCCAATCCACATCAGGCGCTGCCTGTCCTCGTAAAGACAATTCGCAGGGCCCTTCAATACCGGTTTCGAATCGCCAGCTATCGGAATATCAGATGCGCGCCTGGTTGTTGCGTTTACAATGTTCACGCCACTATAATGGGCAACCCAGACTTTACCCTCGAAATCACTGCAAACATCCATGATCACACTGTTAGCTATGAAGCCAGGTCTTTCACCAGAAGGAAAATTAACAAAGGCATCCTTTTTCCGGTCATAAAGGCTCAGGGAGCCCCCACTGGTGGCAACCCACAAATTTCCCGCCCGGTCTTCATGCAGGGATAAGATCTCGTTTGTTTGCAGGCTTGAAGAATCATTGGGTCTGTACCGATAAACTTTAAAGTTGGTGCCATCAAATTTATCAAGGCCATCTTCAGTTCCAAACCACATGAAGCCATAGCGATCCTTTAAAATACTTGTTACCGTATTTGACGAAAGTCCGTCCTTGATCGTTAAGGAAGTGAAATTTATATCCTCCTGGGCATTGGCCGACAACAGGGTGCATCCTATAAACAACAGAACGAGGATATTTCTATGAAAGCTCATAACAGCAGCAGCAATTGAATTGATAAGTTAGCAGTTTTTCGTTTGAAACATGTTCAAATAAAACCGAAGTAAGATATTAGACATATTCGGTCAGGTGCCAAAAAATCCCAAACAGTGACCCGAAATTTCCAGTTTTATATCCAAAACCAGCATACTTCCCGCATTCCCTATTTTTTCCTAAAGGAATCTTTCCCATTTCAATCAAGCCAAATATAAGTGTCTTTTATACAATTAAGGCAGCACGCAGGGGCAATTTGTTGCTTCAGTCAACACATTTGGCAGGATGGAGAAACATTTGTTGTATAAGTTTCAACAAATGAGATACCCATTGGATGCTTACAGTTTTAGATTTGAAAATGAACTGTAAGAGATATTAAAAATCTTTATGCAGCATTGAACCGATTGCTCAAAACCTACTCATTAACCTAAATGACCGCTGTATGAAATCAATGACTTAAAAACCTTTCACTTAACCGAAGACACTAAAGCCTTTTTCTCCGGTTTAATCAGATTTCGAGATCGGGAAAATTCCACAGCCTAAGCCGATGCTAACGCCGGCAGGCCGTGCAGCTTTAGTACAGACTTGCTAAAACTGAGTTTAATCATTCATTAAACCAAAACCCTCCTGCTATGCTCAAAAAAAGCGATCAACTTCGCAAAACTCTCTGCCTTGCCTTAATCCTATTTATCACTGGTGGCCTTCTGGCTCAAAACCGGGTTGCCGGAAAAATTACGAATCAATCTGACAACCAGCCAGTTGTTGGGGCAACCGTCCAGGAAAAAGGTGCTACCAATACTACCGTATCCGGTAGCGACGGAACTTTTACAATCACAGTTGGCAACAATGCCACGCTGGTCATTACGTTTGTGGGTTATGCCCCACAGGAAATTAAGGTAAATGGCCGAAACAGTATTTCCGTAGCCATGCAACCCGTGGTGGCCGGACTGAATGAAGTAGTAGTTATTGGCTACGGTACTCAAAGACGAGCCAATGTAACCAGTGCTATTTCTTCCATTGACAATAAAACACTTAATGAAGTCCCGGCAGCTAACTTCTCCCAGGCCCTGCAAGGAAGACTAGCCGGCATCACCGTGGTTAACAACGGTACCCCAGGTTCACAACCCATTGTGAGGATCAGAGGTATCAGTTCTATCTCTTTTTCATCAGATCCTTTGTACGTCATAGATGGAATTCCGACGGGCGACATCTCAAGCTTCGATATGCGGGATATCGAATCGATTGATGTACTTAAAGATGCCTCCGCTTCAGCAATTTATGGCTCCCGTGCTACCAATGGTGTGATAGTCATTACAACAAAAAGAGGCAAAAGAGACGGCAGATTGCACGTCGGCCTTAATACATATTATGGTGTACAAAAAGTAACAAAGCGACTTGATCTGCTGGACAGGGAAGGGTTTAAGAAATATGCCATCGCTTACAGGGGCAGCCAGGTACCAAGATTATTACCTCCTGAAGTAGACAAGCCTATTTATACCGGGGCAACTCAAACTTACGGTCAAACAAATACGAACTGGCAGGATGAATACTTCCGCGATGGCCCAATATCACAGACAAATATTGACTTAAACGGGGGAAACGAAATATCCAGGTTTAGCCTCACAGGGGGCTATACTAATCAGCAGGGTACGGCTCCAACCGTTGCGTTCACACGGTATAATTTCAAATTGAGTTCAGACCATAACTTAAGCAAGGTATTTACTATAGGCGAAACTATTTTCGCTGCTTTTTCGACTCAATATGGAGACAACAATTCAGGCGGTACAAGAAGTAACCTGGTGAATGTGATTAGGATGATGCCGCACATGCCTGTATACGACCCCACATCTAATGGGGGATTCAGGGGTGTAAATGCATTTTTGGACGGTGGTGATCCAACCAATCCCATTGAAGACGCCGTATTAAAAAACCCCACTAAGAACACAGTTACAAAAATCCTGGGTAATGCCTACCTGGATATAAATTTTACCAGTTGGCTGAAATTTAAATCAAGTTTCGGTGTCGACTATGCCAACGGTTTGTTTTACCGGTTCCAACCAATATTTAATGACAATGGAACAATAAATGGCTCCAGTGCTACACAGGCTTCGATTACTAACAATAGGGGCATTTCGACGGTATTGCTCTTCACTGAACAGTTGACTTTTGATAAAAGGTTTGGGGGACATCATGTCATTGCCACTGGTGTGTTTGAGACACAAGAACAAAAGACAAAGAATGAAAATGGATTCGGAAACCAGCCTTCAAACGATATCAGAGTCCTTAATAATGCTTTGAACCAGTCCGTTTCCACTACAGTTGGCCAAAATTTCCTGGTGTCACTGTT
>DASSFT010000545.1:0-8694 GCA_035694045.1 Chitinophagaceae bacterium | reverse complement strand
AGCCAGCACTTTGGGGCTGGTGAGATCATTGATGGCTACCACATCTATGCCCTCCATTTTATATATCTGGCGGTAAACAAGACGACCTATACGTCCAAATCCATTGATAGCGACTTTAACTGTGCTCATTTGAATTAGATTTAATTTTTTGAGCAGCGAAGTTATGAAAACTGCCGGTGTTTGACTGTATCAGATTTGTGTAAAATCGCCGTTTCAGTAAACGGTAATGACTACCACGAAGAAATAATATGAACCTGAGGACTGGGGAAGTTATCTGTTGAAAATCAACATCTTAAATGCGATTTGAAAATTTGAGAATTTGAAGATTTGAAAATTACACCGATGCAACTAGTCATTTTCAAATTAGCTCACTTTCAAATTTTCAAATTTGATCTCCCTGAACATAATCAGGCTTCGATGAAATAACTTCAGCCTGTTTGACAGACACTCTTTCGGAAACCCGTTTAAACTCTATTACATCCTGGATATTGTGAAGCAACTCTCTTGCAGCCAATGTGCGTGCCGTAAATCCGTTTTCTTTGAAAAGTTTAATGTAGTCTTCTGTTTGTTGGGATAGCATCCCCATCAAAATGGCCAGATCGAGTTGCTTCAGTTCTGCTATGGTTGGGTTCGTGAGAAACATGACGAACTTATTCTACAAATATTATGCAACATTCAACTTCCCCGGATTGATGCAGTTTAAGACAATCTCCTTGTAAAAAATTCTACAGTATGATACCTTACTGGTGGGATATTTAAACCACACGAAGAACATGACGCTGGATACTGGATATTAGATACTGGCTGCTTCACAATAAACCAGAGGCATCCAGCATCTAGCATCAAGCATCTAGCATCCAGCATCGGTTTAGGGTCTTAATTTTATCTTAACTCCCCCATTAATGACAAACCCTTCAGTATGCGTCCATATTTCATCAAATGTGGGATTAAGATGTGAGCCGTTCACCACGCTCTTGTATTTGCTTTGGCGCGTATCTGTAAAGTTCTCAAAATTGATAAACAGGGAAAACTTCCGGAAAATCTTTTCTGCCATAAATCCCAGCTCTGAAAAAGCGGGTGTCCTTGTGCCATTACTCAAATACTGGCGGCCGGTAAAATATCCTTCTAACCCAATTTTAACCGAACCCTCTTTCTCATATATTAATGCAGTGTTTAGTTTATTTCGTGGCACCAATGGCAGATTTTGATTGCCTGTTAAATACCTGGCTTTGGTATCAGTGAACGTATAACCCAGGAAAAGCTTAAATCTCTCCTTATAGACAACCCTTGCGTTTGCTTCGAAGCCTGCACTCTGAACTGGCCTGTTTCCATTAATAAACCTGTAATTATCCACTCCATAACTTTCCAATAGCAGGGGATTATTGATCCATGTATAAAAAAACATGTGATTGAAAGTGAAAGCCAGCTGATCTCCGATCGGGGTTCTGAAATTGACGTCGGCTGTGCCCCCATAACTCCTTTCAGAATTAACATTATTTAGCTGATCTACATTTTTGTACTGTATGGTTTCCGTTTGCTCTGTAAACAGCGTGGGCGTCTTGTATCCAATACCCACACCGGCGCGGGATGACCATTTTGAATTATAATTCACCAGCAGTGACATGCGCGGCAATAGGAAAATCTCCGTGTTAGAGTAAATTTTGTTCTTGTAGTTTGCTATATCCACCCGTAATCCACTTTCCAATTTTACTTTTTCCGTTGCATCCCAGGTATATTGACCATACAGCCCTCCCGTCGAAGCGGTATTATCACGGTCACTGCCCTGTCGCTCGTCGAACTTGCTATAAATAATATTACCTCCCAAAACAAAAGCATGTTTGCCGGCCTTACTCACATAAGAGAGATCGGTGTATGAATTATACTCAATACCGGCGAATGTATATGAAGGAATGTCTATGGTCCTGTCAAACAAACTGAAACTTTGCCTGGCTATGAAACGCCTGCTGTCTCCAAACAGTTTTTCAAATTCAAACGTGCTGATATTGCGGATCGTTTTGTTGCGTTCAAAATACTGGTGCAATGTATCTGGCCTGTCTTTGATTACCTGGATATCCCCACCCGTTCTTTCCCCGGATGTCAGGCTGTTTCCCAATATAATAGTAGTGCCCTCATTCGGATAGAAGAACAATTTCGGATGTATGGTAAACTCGCCGGACTTAGGAACTTCTGTAAAATCATCTTTATCTACATCGTATGGGGCGCTCCTGTTGTAAAGAGCAAGCAGGGTATAACCCAGTTTTCTTCCTCTTGAGGACAAAAACCCGCCAATATTGGTTTGACCGATATTTGATTGATTAATTATAAGGTTATACTCGGGCCTTGCTTTTGGTGTTTTAGATATGAAGTTTACAACTCCCGCTATAGCTCCGCCACCGAATAGAGGTGAAACGGGTCCTTTGATTATTTCAACCTGTTTTAAGTCGATGGGAGGAATTTCCAGTACGCTCAATCCGCTGGAAAAATTACCGAAGCTGGGGAAGCCATCTTTAAGAAGTTGAGTATACCTGCCATCCAGTCCCTGGATCCTTATGCTGGAATTTCCCGAAGTCGCCGAAGTTTGCTGTACCTGTATCCCTGTACTTTCATGCAACAGCATCGCAACATTAGAAGGTCGCATATTGTTTTTTTCATCTATCTCTTCCAACTCGATTGTCTCGACACGTGTCGGCACATTGGCAATAGTCCGGCTTGTCCGGGTGGATTGCACGACAATTTCTTCCATTTCCTCTTCCTCTGTCTCCATCATAATCAGGAGGGTGTCCTTTAGATATGGAATGACAACATCAATCTCAGCAGCTTTGTAACCGACGGCTGTTGCCACGATGGTGAATTTCCCTGTTGAAGGAAAATTGATAACGGCAATTCCAAGGCTGTCAGTAGATGAGCCTGTCCTGGTCTTTTGAATATGCAGGCTTGCCAGCACAGGAATATTTCGTTTTTCGTCGACAGTCCGGGCAATTATCCTGGATTGGGCGGCAGTGAGAAAAGGTATAATAACAGCAATTAAAGCAATATGCAGTTTCATAGATTGGGTCATTCTTTTGGGTAATGTCACATCTGATATCTATCGGATGTGATTTTTTTTGCCACGGATACCCCGAAAAAATCGAAGGTCAGGAATTTCATTTCCGTGAATCCGTTGCGACAGTTATAATCACTGTCTTTGTTCTTAATACAAAGAATCCGAATCGAAAGATGAGGTGATTAAATAAAGGCTGTAGTAAAAATGATCTCCTAGATCTTGGGAGGTTGCCAGACTGGAAGAGAAATTTTAGTCAGCCTGGGAGACAAAAAAGAAGAAAAGTTGCTGCCACCTATTTCTAGCAGTGAGTTCCCGGGCAAAAGGTTCTGATTGATGGAAATCCCAGTACAACATGAGCACTGGCAAAATGGAGAACATATATCTTTGTGGTCACCATCATGCGCGGGATCTTTTTCAGAACAGGATATACTGAGATATTTTTGAGGCATAGCGGACGCTTCATCGGCGCAAGGCATAATGCTCAGGCCAAGAACCATGCACGCCATTATGAAGGAAAAAAATCTCATGAATGCAAAAATAAGTCCTTTGGACTATGTTGAAAGGTTTAAAGGTTGTCTGAAACCTGGATGATTACTATACATACTAACAAACCGTTAAACGCCTTAGACCGTTAAACGTTTAAACGAGTAGTATTCAATCCTTACAGTTCCAGTATCTCTCTATGAATCTTTTTATCATTTTCCCAGATACAAAGAACGTGTTCATTGTTGAGCGCTTTTACCAGGGGAAGTTGGCCCTTGCCTAAATTTTTTTTCATTCCCCGCGGTTTTACAATGACAACATTCCCCTCTTCCACCCAGGCATAGACGTTTTTCCCGTTAACAGATTCCATTGTACAACTGCGGCCCCTGCCCAGTTCCTTTTCTTCATTCCCGGGTTCACACGAATAGATCACACCCTGCCGGTTAAAGACCGTTTCAATATTACCATCTTTTGCCAGCGCAAGCCCTCCCCCATCCATTGGACAACCATTCAAAGACCAGCTGCCGAGACCCAGTTTCTTTGCTTCGCCGAAATTCGTTCCGCCGTCTGAAGACTGAACAAGGTACAGGTCCCTGTTTCCATTGAGCTGGTTGCGAAACATTATATATATATTATCTCCTTTGACAACAACGGAAGGTTTGCAACATTCGCATACCGTTGTATCGGGAGATGCATAGACCAGCATATTTTTCGACCAGGTTTTGCCTCCATCCGATGACCGGGCTCCGAAGATCTTATTGTGACCATCTCTCAGATCAAGCCATACGGCGAAAGCTTTATCCCCATCAGCGGCTAAGGCCATCAGGTTTTCTTTAGCCATGGTGTCTACATCATTTACTCTACCGGTCTTTGACCAGTTTCCCGATCCATCTCGTATAAAAGAAAATATATCCCCGAGATCGGTACAGGCTGTTACCAGCAGTCCGT
The DNA here is from genome assembly GCA_035694045.1 of Chitinophagaceae bacterium. Lineage (GTDB taxonomy): Bacteria > Bacteroidota > Bacteroidia > Chitinophagales > Chitinophagaceae > VBAT01. Next base: position 4,220 of record DASSFT010000545.1, on the reverse strand, counting down.
TTGCTGTGGCTGCGATTTGAGGCCCTCTCATATGCGATGCGGCCAGTTTGGGTACAACTGCAACCAATGCGGAGGATGAAAATGTTTTTCCCCCGTCAGCCGACGATGAATACAGAATACTGTCGCCGTTCCCGAACACAAGTTGCGGGTTCCCGGATCTATCCATTACTGCATTCGGCATTTGGCCGGAGGCAATGATCTCGCCGGGTCCTTCTGCCGTTTTATCCTGTCAGGCCGTTAAATATGTCGCAAAAGCAAGGAAAAATAAGTTGATCGGTTTCATGATTTAAGTTTTACCAGTACAAAGCTTTCACGTTTCCAGATCACAAATGTAACCAGTAAACTGAAGGCTTCCGATATGGTTGGCATAAATCTACAGCGAGACGGATGATCCAGCTCAAATCAAAATATTATCATAGATCAAGCCCCCCACCAGAGACGGCGGGGCAATAAACCGTATATTGTTCTCACTAATGTTTAAAGCCACAATTATGAGACGAGGTGTTATTCTCCTGCTTGTTTGTTTATCTATCACGCCTGCATTGTTTGCGCAGGTAGCAAAAGCTAAAGAAAGTCTACAAGCCAAAAAACTAGCAGAAGCTAAAACGCTTATTGACGAAGCCCTGAAAAGTGAGACGATTCAAAAAAGTTATGATGCTTGGTACACCAAAACAAAAGTTTATAATGCCATTGCGATGGATCCAGTTATGTCCAAGCAATATCCCAGGGCACGAATGGAAGCATTTGATGCCTTTAAAAAATATCTTGCTACAGACGATAAAATGTTAATCACTTTGCAGATCGATGGATACCAGCCCATCAACGATATCTATACTGGATTTTACCAGGAAGCCGCCAATAGTTTTAATAATAAACAATATGCCAAAGCCTACGAGCAGTTTACCAATGCCATTATGGTGAGTGGCCTTATGAATGAGAAGGGATGGATCAAAATGAAGCTGGATACAAACTCTGTGCTATATGCCGGTGTTGCCGCAGAAAAATTGAACCACACAACTGATGCAGTGAAATACTATGGCCAATTGGTTGAGGCAAAAGTAGAAGGAACTGGCTATGTTGAAATCTATAAATGGGTGGCGAATTACTACTTTGAAGCTAAACAGCCATCACTGGCAAGTCACTATCTTTTGATCGGTAAAGAAGTATACCCGGAAGATCCATTTTGGGCCAGCCTTGAACTTGATATGACAAGAGAAAAAGGAGACCAGGATGCCTTGTTCACACTCTATGAAAAGACAATTTTGGCTGAACCAACAAACCATTTATACCGGTACAACTATGCAGTAGAATTGTACCAGGCTGGATACAACGTGGATGCAACAAAACGACCTGCCAATAGCGATGAATTAATTGAAAAAGCTATTTCGCATATAGGGAAAGCGATTCAACTAAAACCGGGCTATTCAAAGGCACAGTTGTTTGCAGGGCAGATACAATATAATAAGGGTGTCGATTTTTTAAACAAATCGAAAACTATTACCGGCAGTACGGTTGAAGACGTAAAAACAAAAGCAGACCTGAAAACCGCGGCAATTGAGAAATTCGACCTGGCCAGTCCTTATCTCCAGGCAGTAGCACAAATATTGGATACGCAAGGGAAATTAACGGCATCGGATAAAGCTGACCTGAAAGAAGCCTACGACCTGCTGATGATTATATACGAGCAGAAGAACATGAAGGATAAGGCTAAGGAATATGAAACAAAATTTAACGAAGTCGATAAGAAACATTGACAGGGCTAAGAGGGAAAAGGAGAAAAAGAGAAAACGAGAGAATATTCGAACATGATGTTCGGAACGATCAAACAGCTTGAATACCTCGATGCTGCCTTTGCGATATGCCCAGGAATTCACCGAATATCGAACTCGTCCGTGTATCCCTGGCAATTCTTCCGTGTATCCGTGGCAATTCTTCCATGTATCGGTGGCAATACTCCGAAACCGTAAAAGCACTTACCCACTATTTACACAACCGGCCGCAAGCCATGACCACAGGTTGCAATGCTATAGTAGCCTTCATTAACTTTAGAAAGCAAAGCAAAACCTCTCTGCTCAAACCATCAATGAAAAATAATAGTTCAATTTCCAGGAGGGTAGCCGTTAAAAGCTCGGTATTTGGCTTACTGGCAATTTCTGTTTCCAATGTGCTTTTCGCCAAAAAAGTTTTTCCAACAGATGGCGGAGACGGATCCTGCCGGCGGTATCCTGCTATTGAAGATTCTGTAGCTGCTGAAATGGTAGGCGTTTCACATTTCGACCTGGACCGTGTAAAAAAGTTGGTTACGGCCCGCCCTGAGCTATCAAGGGCTACCTGGGATTGGGGATTCGGTGATTGGGAGACCGCAATTGGAGCGGCATCTCATGTAGGCCGAAAAGATATAGTAGACTTTCTAATGTTGAATGGAGCAAGACCTGATATTTTCACATTTGCGATGTTGGGCTCATACCAGATCGTAAAGACAATGATTGAGTTTACACCAGGGGTTCAGCGAATTCTCGGACCTCATGGTATCAGTTTGGTTCAACATGTAAAAAACGGGATTACCGGGGATAACAACAATAAAGACGAAAGTGGAAAATTACTGGCCTTTCTTGAGTCATTAGGCGATGCGGACGGTGAAAAATACATGGGAATGGAAGAACAGGATAAGCAAAAATATCTCGGCGATTATAAATATGGTGATGGTGACGCAGATGGTTTCTCCGTAAAGCTAAATTCAAGAAAACTAATTTCGTTGGGCAGGTTGGGAAAGAATGGCGGTGCATTATATAAGATAAGCGATAATAAATTTATTTATAACGGTGCTCCATCAGTATTGGTCAGTTTTTTAATTGAAAATGACAAGGTCCTTTCATTAACAGTGACCGAACCTGGCTTGACTTTAACGGCCAGGAAAATATAACATATTCTCGTTTCAGATAAAATACCTTCCAGTCCACAAACATATCCCCGTCTACATTAACTTATCCTGCACACAGCCTATTTCTCCTCCGATGTTTTTGTAAAAAAATTAGCGCCCGATTTTGCGGTTAGTGGGTGGAAAACATTATTTTAGAAACACCTTATCCGCACTTCCCTTTGGACCAACAATTTCCCAGGTTAAGCTTCTGATTTATCATTTTTTGACCGGGCATCCAGGATGACGGATGTGACTGAGGGGCACGAAGTGCGGGAGGTAATAAGAATTGGTCAAAATTAACTGCGACAATGGTAATCCCACGGCAAGCTATCCTCAACTGGTTTGTTTTTCCTGGAATTAGAGTATTTAAAACCCTGTATCCTTTTTATGTAAATAACCTAAAAATGAAAATCCCTTCTGCGCTTTCCAAAAAAACGATGAAACTGGCCTATTATATTCCTTTGCTTCTTTTTCTTTCTTGTACCGGTCCAAATTCGACTGAACATAACCCTTCTTTGCGAGACTCTGTGATTAAATTCTATAAAGAAGAACTAGCGGTCAACAACAAGTTTGATACCTCTGAATTCAGTTACCAATTATTAAATGCTTATACAGTGAATGATTCAGCGTTGCTAAATAAATTATTGACAGAGTTACGTAATGAAAGAGAAAATCGTAAATGGTGGAATCAATTAGATAGTTGCATTGAATTAACGAGTTTAGCGGACATGCATATTGATGAAGGATATCGAATCGAATATGACGGAGCATTATGTCCTCTTAGACAGATTACTACGATCTATAAGCGCAATGACAGTATCAAACTTAACTTCTTATTGTATCAACTGAAGTGGGACACAGCAGAATGTAGAAAGTTGGAAGAACTTGATCGAGTTTTAGCCTCACAAAATTGGGAAAATTTTCTTGACAAGGTTTACCAAGGTGACTTTTGGGGATTGAAAAGTGACAACAACCGTCATGGAGTGGATGGTAGTGCTTGGAGAATTACCGGTTTTAAAAAAGATTTTGATAACTCGTCATCAAAATATCATTTTGTCTATAGGTGGGGAGAAACTACCTTACATGAAGCTTTCGAATTTCTAACACTATTAGCTGCAAATAAAAATGGTTGTCTAAGAATCCGGGCAAATAAATAAACTACTAAGCGGGATGGACAGAAAGTTATTCATATATGACACCAAGGTTAGCATTTGCCTTATTAACAACATTTAGATTTATGTTAGAAATAAAAGCATCAACTTTAAAAAATTAAAACCAATTAAAATGAAATCGAAAATTA